>USJJ01000101.1 GCA_900554995.1 uncultured Ruminococcus sp.
TGCATGTGTTAAGCACGCCGCCAGCGTTCGTCCTGAGCCAGGATCAAACTCTCTAAAAATTATATCTAAACGCCTCTGCGCTTAAATCATTTTCAGAGCTTAATTCGCTCATTTTGCCATTGCTGGCTTTATCTGTTTCCAGATATTACTGTTTTAAAAGTACGTTTTGTTTTTACAAAACTTTAAGAAATCTTTCAAGGGTAATTTCTGTTAATCGTTGTTTAATTTTCAAGGTGCATCTTCACTTCCGACGTGTTTGAAACGTCGTTTTTGAAGTGAGCTTGTTTATTATATCAAATGATTATCCATTTGTCAACACAAAATTACAATTTTTTTGATGTTGTTCAACTCTTCCGGGTGTTGCGTTTCTTTCTTCCCCGTGATCTGCCCGTGGCCTTTATGCCCTTTATTGTTCTTCCGTTTATCTGATTCTTAGCCTCATAAAGAATTTTTACATCCTGCTCAAGATAGGAATCACAGAAAATATTCTTGATTTCGGATATTTTTACTACGGTACTGCCGTCCGCCTTACCGTAATCGTCAATAACATCAACATTTATATGTATGTCGTCAAAGTCATTTATATATCCGCAGACATAGCTGTCCTCAAGACAAAGAGAAACAACATATTTTTTCTCCGAAGCAAAATTCAAAAGTGTTTTTAAAGGATCGCCGTTCGACTCCGGAAAATCAGGATGTTTCTGATTTTTCAGGTCATACAATCTGTGAATCTTCCTGCTGTATTCATTGTCTGTATCAATCTGAAAAAGATCCTGCATTTTATAAAGAACAAATCCGTCATACAAGCCGCGCTTGCTCATATGAGCAATGATTATATATTCATCGTTGTACGCACAGACATAGCCGGTCTTGAATTTGTCGGTATTGTCCGCATCAAAAGAGAAATTGGCTATTTTTTTATTTTTGAGACATTCCTCTATTGTTTTTTTCATACATATTCCCCCGTCGATTAAAATCTATTCTTGAGCGCTTTGTTAAGTGCTGCGGAAACAGCCGAACCGATCACAGTGCTTGCGATCCACTCAACAACAGCATTAACTGTTATCAAGGCGGAAATTACCGCAATAACGCTGTTGCCGAAGCTGCGAATATAGTCGGTATTGTAGAATAAAAGAAGCAAGAAGCCGACAAACAGCAAAGTGTTAAGAAATCCGCCGCAGAATGAGGTTACGGCAGTCCCGACGGCGACGTGTTTTTTCGCCTTGAAGCCTTTATAGATAAGTCCGCAGAATAATCCCATAAGAGCTCTCGGTATGAAACACATTATGAATGTGAACACGGGATTGATTCCGAAAAGAGTTGTTCCGAATGCGTCCATACCAAAGCACTGTATAAAGCTCGTTGCGCCGAACATTATGCCGAGAGCCAAGCCGACAACGGGTCCACCGACAATTGCTCCGATAATTACGGGAATTGTAAGAAATGTTATTGAGACAACGCCTATCTTAAGATATCCGATCGGGGTAAATGCCATTACAAAGATCAGTGCCGTAAGAACAGCGGTTAATGTAAGTTTATAGATTTTTTCCTTGTTTTTTGCTGCCATAATAAAAACATCTCCTTATTTCTTTTTTACCTTTGAAAAAACCGCATTGCGTGCAATCGAAATTGCACCGACAAAATCCTTGCGGCAAAAAACTAAATTAACTGCTCCGTTTACAGTCAACACGATTACACCGACCACACAGGCATAGAGCGCCCAATGCAGATATGTCTCCGTGCCGAAATTCGGAACAAAATGAACAATTGATGCCGAAATGACAACGGTCAGCGCCGAAAATGCCATACGCTTGAAGAAAAATTTCACACTTCTGTTTAAAATATTCTTTGAAAGATAGTATACATACTGAACTGTTCTGAACGTCATTGCAACGAGTGTGCCGACAGCGACGCCGACTATTCCGTAAAAATACACAAGAATTGCCGAAATCACAATATTAATTCCCGCCTCGGCAAAGGCACCGTTCCTCGTCTGACGGTAGTGTCCTGCGGCATAAACAACGCTGTGGTAAGGAATCCTTATCGAATACATTGCGTTAGCAAGCACAAGAATGTAGCCGAACAGCGGTCTTATATATTCAGCATCCGTAACGCCTCTCATATACACACGCATAAACGGAACTATCAGCAGTCCCGCACAGGTAAAAAGCACCGTGACAAGAGTAAATGATGCGAACTCATAGAGATTAAACTTGCGGTTGAGATTTTCATATTCTTTCTTTGCAATCATATTGCCGAGAGCCGCCTCAACACCCGAAGAAAGACTGCCCGCAACTTTCATTATTCCGTTGACAACAGAATAATACACAGTATAAACGGAAACTTCCGCAAATGCAAGAGAATCGGTGATTTTTGAAAAAATCGTCAGAATAACGACATCAGTGTTGAGATTGACAAAATATGCAATATGGTGTCCGAGTCCGTCCCAGCGCTGTTCGACCGCCTTGTTATCGGGCTTGACGGTTTTATCAATGCTGTATTTCCGTCTGACATAGATATTCAGCGCAATCGGTCTCAAAACATAGATAAGAGATGTTGCGAGCTTCAGCACGTGAATTGACGCCCCGAGTCTTATAAATACAACAACCATAATTGCATTGAGAATTATCGTTCCGATCTGCAAAAATGATGTGATGTAGCGCCGCTGATCCGCCTGTACAAGTACCGTGTATGTCATTCCGAAATAATACTGTGCAAAGGTGCTCAATCCGATAATAACCACAAGCGTACCCGTGAACACCCATCCGAAACTCTTATTTACAAGAACCGGGAAAACTGCCGCCAGAACGACCATATATCCCGCAAAGATATAGGCAATTTTTCGAAAGAAAATTTCAGCCGATCTGACTATTCCGCTTATTGCTGTGTTATTTTTCTCGGCAAGCGGCTTATACAGAGCGGCTCGAACCACTCCTCCGACGCCTGCCTCAACAAGCGCAATATAGCTCAAAAACTGTGTAATAGAGGAGGTCAGCGCATTTACCTCCGAGCCGTATGTTCCGATAATCAGTCTCGGAACGATAAAGCCGCATATTACGCTTACAAATTCAAGCAACAGCGTTGCCGCAGAATTAAGCAAAGCCTTTTTACTTCGCAAGCGTGCCGCCTCCCCTTTCAATAAATTTTATAAACCTAAACCGCTGTTAATCGGATATTCGTTATCGGATTCGGTAATGTCTCCGTCCGCATTCGTGTCTGCCGCCTTAATATAATATTCCGGCAAAGTCAGCATAGATACAGCCATGGCATTGATTATTACCGCATCGCATCCGTCGGCAACACCATCACCGTTGACATCGCCTTTAATAATAATTGTGTATTTCCTCACAAGCACACCGTCCGCGGTATAAAGAAGAACCTGTCCGCCCGTGCACACATTGTCGTATCTAAAGTAGCCGCCGTTTGTCGCCTCAAGATAAAGATTAAGATTAGCGGCTTTCTGCGGCAAGCCTGTTATATAGCCGTCCGCAACCGAAACTGTCTGCGATTCGACGGAGATCAGATCGGGCATTTCCCTTTCAGGCAGGTCCTTATATGTCAGACTGATTGCGCCCGTACCCGTGAGAACCGATCCGAGATAAACTCTGTTCCCATAAATCGTCATATCCGATGCCTGACAGTTTGAGCAGGGAGATCCGCCGAGCTGTTTCCACTCTCCACTGTCAAGATAAAGGATCCGGCTGTCCTCACCCGATGCAGTCAGCGAGGCGCAAACCGTTCCGTTTTCCGAAATATCCATCGAAGCCTCGAGAATATTGGTTATGGTTGTCGGCACCTCATATTGAGTTACCTTTGAATTGCCGTCGACCTTAACTATTATGGGTTTGCTTCCGGACGTTGCCGCAATCATCCAGTATTCGCCGTTATATCCGATGCTTCTGTGAAGATTTGACGAAACGAGCGGATTCGGAACCTGAATGTTTTCCCACTGTCCCGTGGTCAAATTATAACGTTTAACCTGCGTGTACTGTTTTGCGCCGCCGAAAACGAAATTACAATAGGTTACATATATATAGTTATCAACAGTGCTGAGACTCGGATTTGCAAAATAATCGGCGGTCAGTGATGAATTGACGTTTGTGACACCGCTTTCCGTAATTTTCTTTATGCTCAGCTTTGTGCCGTCAACCGTCCAGGCACTGTAAAATCCGGAATCTCCCAAGAAAAGCTGAAGATCATTCGGGTAGCTGACAGAGTTGTCCGTATATACCGTCTGCCAGGAGGTACCGCTGTACTTTGCAAGAACCGGCTTGCCGCTTGAATTGAGATATAAAACATATGGGATATCATTGTATACCTTCAAAGTCATTCCGCTGACATTTGAAAATGATGAGCCGAGCGCCGTCCATGTCGTGCCGTTATACTTGAAAACCTTATTTATAAAGTTCCAGTCCTCACGACCCATTATACAGGAATAGATATTTCCTACGCTGTCGGTATCAATGTTAATTCCCGTAGCTTCCATCGCAATGTCGTTTGGTATCTGCTCCCAAAGCCCAAGTGAGGAATAATCGGGGAACTCAACGTGGAAGGTGATCTGTGATGAATCGTCGTTATACTTAACATCTGAGATAACTATACCGCTGTTCGTGCCGTTAGAATAGAACATAGTTCCGTCGGTAAGTGGTGCGTCAAGATCGGCAACACCAAAGCTTGTCCTGTTGTCATTAGGATCAAGCGCTGATTTGAATAAATCACCCGCACTTGCGCTTGCACTTGTTTCACCCGGGCGGTAGACATAAAGATAATCTTCACCCCATGCATTCGTCTGATTGACAACAGACTTATTAACACGGTATATAAGCAATCCGGACGACGGAATCTTTGTTTCAAAACCGAGATTAGAAAAGTTAGTTGTTATCTTTTTCCTGTACTCAAGCATAAAGCTCTCGCTTGCCGACATCGGCGTTTTTATCTCATAAAGAATCGTATCCGAATCCGGATCACTTACCGGATCAAGGGTATAAGTTCCGCTCTGCGTGATCTGCTGCATCGGTATCCAGCCAAGCTTATAACGCTGATAAGAAAGCGGATACTGCATAAAAAAGCTGTTGCTTGCCATAATATCCCAGACACCGACCGGGGTTCCGTCCGTTCCGCTCCGACGGTAGAGATCCGGTAAACCGACGCTGTGCAAAAATTCGTGAGTGATAACTCCCTGGCATGCCGCAACCGTTCCCGTAACACTATATGAGTCAATAAAATTGTAGTTTCCAAACTGATATTTATTGTTAATTTTTGTTGAAACATCCGTAACGCTCTTATGCGGCCACATAAAGTCTGATCCGCTCGGACATCTGCCCTGAATAATAACTGTAAGGTTATCAACAACGCCGGAATATTTATTATCCAGTCTGTCCGATGGCATCTTTATTTTGCCCGAATTGAGTGCGCCGATAATCTCCTGGATTATGCTGTTATCATTGCTGTTATCGTGTGAAGCCGATAGAGTAAACGGCGTAATTGTGTCTCCGTCAAGCTGAGGAAAAATGTTGTTGACATTCAGCTTGCCTCTTGAAATTTCGGAGATATACTTCTTAAACGAAAAATCAATGCTTGATCCGACGTACATCTTTGACGTATCGTTATAATACATCATTATCTTCTGCGCATTGTCGGAAATCTCGGTGGTTGTGTCCTCGGGAAACTTGACGAACACAATAAGATTTGCCATAGTTTCGGCCCCGC
>USJJ01000102.1 GCA_900554995.1 uncultured Ruminococcus sp.
AATCCATCTCACAGTTTTCGCTGTTGAGGAAGATCGTTCTTTGCAGCTTTGTTCTCTCAACCCCGTCATTGACAAACAAAAGCTCGTTTGTGATTTCCTCCCACTGCTCCTGTCTGTAAATTCGGAGAAAATTCTCCCCCGGCTTACAGAAAACAACAAATTCCTTACTGCCTATCATATCTCTGATTTTCGGAGGCATAACTATTCTTTTTTTTGCGTCAAGAGTACGGTCATAATAGCCGTTGAACTGCATAAAGACTGCCTCCTTTCAGAAATTCCTTCCACATCGTGGGATTTTTATGTGTTTTCACTCCACTTTTGTAACTTTATTATACACTACATTTTCCGAAAGTCAAGAAAAAACCTCCTATTTATTTCAAAAAAGGAGGTTACAAATTATTACAAAAGCAATTTTATTGAATTTTTTAATTTATTTGATTGACAACAGCTTTAATTTTGTATACAATCTCCTTTACAGGTACAAACGCCGATCATTAAAGATAAGGAATGATAAGAAATGAAGCTCTCGGTCAACGCCGATAAAATCATCGGTAAAATAAAGCCTCTCAATGCCGTAAACAACGGCCCTGTGTATACCGAAAATGCGGATCAGAATCTGACCAATCTGCCCTATTTTAAGGAAGCCAACATACCCTATGCCAGAACTCATGATGCCTCTATCTGCTACGACTACGGCGGGGAGCACACGGTTGACATAATAAACATATTCACGGACTTTGATGCAGATCCTTACTCCCCCGATTCCTACGATTTCACCCTGACGGATATGTATCTTGACCACATAATGCTCTCGGGCGCACGGGTTTTCTACCGCCTCGGCAACAAGATTGAGCATTGGCCGAAGCACTACGGAATTATGCCGCCGAAGGATTTCAAAAAATGGGCGGTCATCTGCGAACACATAATCCGCCACACCAACGAGGGCTGGGCAAACGGTCATCACAGAGGCATTACTTACTGGGAAATCTGGAACGAGCCCGATTTTAACAATAAATGCTGGACTGGCACTCCCGAGGAGTTTTTCGACCTCTTTGAAATCACGGCAAAGCATCTTAAATCCTGCTTTCCCGAGATCAAAATCGGCGGTCCTGCCGCATGTCGCTACAATGCGGACTGGCTGATTCCTTTCTTTGAAGAGATGAAAAAGCGCAATGTGCCGATGGATTTCTATTCGTGGCACTGCTACTCTTCAAAGGTTGAGGATTTTGTAAGAGATACCCGTCTGCACAGAGCCTTGCTCGACCGATACGGCTACAACGAAAGCGAGAGCATACTCAATGAATGGAACTACGTCTGCGGTTGGAGCGGCGAAGAATGGAGAAAAAGCCTGGCAACCGAGCTTTCAATAAAAGGGGCGGCATTTATCGCCGCCGTTGCAACAGCATGCCAGCATGAAAGACTTGATATGCTGATGTATTACGATGCAAGGATCAACTCAACAATGAACGGCCTTTTCAGACCCGGCACATTGGAAACGCGCAAGGGTTACTATCCGATGAAAATCTGGGGAGAAATGCTTTCAAGCGACGGCGAATGCGAAACGTTATGCGACATTCCCGACATCTATGCCGTATCCGCCGTTAAAGACGGCGCAAGCGTCACGATGATAACCTATTACTCGGATGACGACGAAGCCTTGCCCCGTACATTCACCGTTGAGCTTTCGGGTGATGTTCTTCGCACGGTGTATTTGCTCGACGACACTCACGATATGACAGCTTGCGAAACAATAGCTCCCGATAACGGCTGTTTCAGCCTTACGATGAAGCCACGGTGGTGGTAATCAGATAAATGAAAGACTATATTTTTCTGATAATAATCCTTCTTCTGAGATTTCCGCAAAATCTTTTCAGCAAAAAGACCAGCGGTATGGTGAACACTGCTCAGTCGTATTTTCTCTATGGAGCGTACAGCTATCTGCTTGCAGGTCTGATCGCTTTTGTTATGTTGATTTTCGGCGGTATGTCGGGTTTCAGTCTGCCTGCCGTCGGCATTTCCGCCCTCGGTGCACTTTCGCTCGCTCTGAATCTGTACTGCAACCTTGAGGCGCTGAAGAGCGGAGTAATGGTTCTTGCCGCACTCGCGGGTTCGGCAGGACTTCTTCTCCCGTGTATTGCAGGAATTTTTATGTTTGACGAGCCGATGAAGCCTCTGCAGTTTATCGGAATCGCACTGCTCATTTTTTCCGGATGGCTTTTAATCGGTTATTCAAAAGAGCAGACAGGCAGCTTTACGCCGAGAACACTGCTTCTTCTGATCGGAAGCATGCTTTCAAACGGCTCCGTGATGCTCGCACAAAAGATGTTTTCGAAATATCTGCCCGATACCAATGTGTCAATCTTCTCGTTTCTGACGTTCAGTCTTATCGGAATAGGAATGTTTATCGGTCTTGTTCCGTCGCTTCTCAGTCAGAGCGGCAGAGCCAAAATCGCGGCGGTTCCAAAGCCTGTTTTTTTATACGGTACATTTTCATCCGTTATCCTGCTTACAATCAATCAGCTTGCCACAATTGCGGGACGAAATGTTCCGTCGGCAGTTATGTTCCCGATTAACGACGGCGGCGCAACGATAATAACGGCGATTACGGCGGCAATTTTCTTCAAGGAAAAGCTGACCGTTCGCAGCGTCTGCGGTCTTATTCTCGGAATAGGTTCGCTGATAATCATCAATTTATTTTAGTTTTAATAATATTAAGAAAATCGGCTGACGCTTGAAATGTCAGCCGATTTTTCAGTTCATAATATATTCGGAATTAAACAGGTCATAAATTGCCTGTCCGAGATTTCTGTTCTCGGGCTTTTGCAGGTTAAAATCATCGTCAAGTATTTCCCTTGCGAATCTGTGCGCCTCGGTAAGCAGTGCCGAATCCGTAAGCGACGCCATTTTCATATTCGGCAGTCCGTGCTGACGTGCACCGAAGAAGTCGCCCGGTCCGCGCATTTTCAGATCCTCGTCGGCAATTTTAAAGCCGTCGGTCGTCTTTGTCATAATCTCCATACGCCTCTTTGCACCCTCGGTTTTCGCATCGGAAATCAGGATACAGGTGGATTTGTACTGTCCCCTGCCGATTCGTCCCCTGAGCTGATGGAGCTGTGACAAGCCGAAACGCTCCGCATTTTCAATAACCATTATAACGGCATTCGGCACATCGACGCCTACCTCGATAACCGTGGTCGCAACAAGGAGCTTAACCTCGCCCGAGACAAATCGGGACATAACCTCCTCTTTCTGCTTGGGCTTCATCTTTCCGTGAAGAAGTCCGACCTCATAACCGCTGAAAAATCCCCTTGAAAGATTCTCGGCATAGCTTTCTGCGGCGGCAATATCCTCGTCGCCCTCCTCAACAAGAGGGCACACGATATAGCCCTGCCTGCCCTCTTCAAGGTGCTTTTTCACATACCTGAAAGCACGTGTTCTCAGCTTGCCCGTGACATAATAGGTTTCAATCGGCTGTCTGCCCGGAGGAAGCTCATCAAGCACGGAAACGTCAAGATCACCGTAAAGCATCAGCGCAAGCGTCCTCGGGATCGGCGTTGCCGACATAACGAGCGTATGCGGCTTGTCTCCCTTTCTGCTCAGCGCAGATCTGTGCTTCACGCCGAAGCGATGCTGTTCATCGGTTATAACAAGTCCGAGCGATTTGAACTCCACATCATCCTGAATCAGTGCGTGAGTTCCGATAACAAGATCGGTTTCGCCTCTTTTCAGCCTTTCCTTTATCGCACGTTTCTTTGCCGCCGTGACCGAGCCTGTAAGCAGCTCGATTTTTATATCCGCTTTTTCAAAAAGAGCGGCGCAGGTTCTGAAATGCTGCTGTGCGAGAATTTCCGTCGGCGCCATAAAGGCACACTGATATCCGTTTTTCACGACCGTATATATCAGCGCCGCCGCAACCGCCGTTTTGCCCGAGCCGACATCGCCCTGCAAGAGTCTGTTCATTGTGATCCGTGATGTCATCTGCGAGACGCTTTCGCTAACAGCTCTCTTCTGCGCTCCCGTCATCTCAAACGGCAAAAGAGCTTTATATTCGTCGGTAAAGTCACGGCTGATGCTGACGGGCGTTGTCTCACGCCGATTTCCTTTCAGCTTCATCAAGCCGAGCTGGAAGAGAAAGAGCTCCTCAAATATCATTCTGCGGCGAGCCTCGTTGAGCATATCCTCGCTCGTCGGGATGTGCATTTCTCGAACCGCTCTGTTAAACTCCATAAGGCAGAGCTTTTCCCTCAGCGATAAGGGCAGGCAGTCCGTAAAATAATCATCGCCCGATAAGAGCGCCTGACGTATCAGCTTTTCAATATATTTTGAATTGATGCCCGCCGTCAGATGATATATCGGGTGGATTCGCATTCCTGTCGTTACCTTTTCGACAAGGGGCGAGTTCATTTCACGTCGGTGAAAATTTCCGCCGACCTTTCCGTAGAAGAGGTATTCCTCGCCTGCCTCAAGGCTTTCGGCGGTGTACTTGCTGTTGAATATCGTAATATTCATAAGCGACTCGCCGTCGGTTGCAACGGTCTTGTAGATTGTCATCGCTTTGCTTATCTTTGCGCCTTTCGGCTTGTGATCCACCGTCGCTCTGATACAGCACGGCTCGTCAAACGGAGCGGCGGCAATGCTCGTCACCCTGCTCCAGTCCGTATACTCCCTCGGATAAAATCGAAGGAGATCGCCGACGGTGAAAATTCCGAGCTTACCCAGCAGCTTGGCACGCTTTTCACCGACGCCCTTCAGATATTGTATGTTCGTGGATCTGTCCATCACTGAGCCGTCCATTCATTGATATTGGCAAAGCAATCGTTCGGCGCCGTGACAATATCGGTCTTTATGGTATCCGAGCTTACGGCGATTCCCTGTCTGAATGCGATGGGAATAAACGGAAGCTCGTCGGAAAACGAATCTATAAAGCCCTGCATATTCACCTTGCCGTCGGCGTAATCTGTATAGAGCCTTGCCGTTTTCGATTTCAGGTCAATTCCGTATCTGAGACCGCCGTTTGACGAGAAAAACCTTGAAAGCCCGAAATTATTCGGCAGCTTTGTTTCTCCGATGTAGATATCAAAGCTCTCGCTCTCAACTGCGGAGGCGTAGTCGGAGTATGAGCACTCCCTGATCGTTACCTTGATGTTGATCTTTTCAAGCGACTGCTGAACCGATCTTGCAAGTGAGCGCCGAAAATCGTTCTCGCTGTTTACCAGCAGGGTTATGTTAAGCGAATTGTTTTCGGAATATCTCGCCCCGGAGTCGCCGATCTCGGTATATCCGACGCTTTCAAGCAGCTCGACTGCGCTGTCGGTTTTGCATTTCAGGGTCGGCAGCGTGCAGCCCTTTAATTTGTAATATGACGGTGCAAACGGGAGCTGAACCGCCTCGGCACAGCCCGCAAAGGCGACCGACGCAAGCTCCGTTCTGTCAAGTGCAAGCGCAATCGCACGGCGAACCTTGGCGTCCGAAAGCACCTTATTATTTGAATTTATTCCGAGAAACACAAAATCCGTCAGCATCATTTTACTGCTTATCTTACCGAATTTCACATACTTACCCTCGCTGAAATCGTCACAGTAAAAATCAATCCTGTTAAGATTAAAGAGGCTCTGGAGAGTTTCGGTATCGGCAACGTCGGCAAGTCCGATCTTGTTGTACTCGGGGTGATATCCGCCGAGACGGGACTTGTTAACCTGCAA
>USJJ01000103.1 GCA_900554995.1 uncultured Ruminococcus sp.
TCAACCTCTTCATCCGAAAGGAAGCAACCCTGAACACGGATTGGCTTTGAAACGCCGACGGGACTGAACAGCATATCGCCGTAGCCCAAAAGCTTCTCGGCACCTGCCGTGTCAATAATCGTTCTTGAATCAACCTGTGACGAAACCGAAAGCGCAATTCGGCTCGGGATATTCGCCTTGATAATACCGGTAATAACGTTTACCGATGGTCTCTGGGTTGCGATAACAAGGTGCATACCTGCCGCACGAGCCATCTGTGCAAGACGGCAGATTGAATCTTCGACCTCGTTCGGCGCCGCCATCATAAGGTCTGACAGCTCGTCGATAAAGATAACGATATGCGGCATCGGAGTAAGTGTTTCGCTTGTTTCGGCGAGCTTATTAAAGCCCTTGATATCCCTGACGGCATTCTCCGAAAACATTTTGTAGCGCTGAAGCATTTCAGTAACCGCCCAGCCGAGCGCACCTGCCGCCTTTCTCGGGTCG
This sequence comes from uncultured Ruminococcus sp., assembly GCA_900554995.1. Classification (GTDB taxonomy): domain Bacteria; phylum Bacillota; class Clostridia; order Oscillospirales; family Acutalibacteraceae; genus CAG-488. The sequence goes on from USJJ01000103.1 coordinate 487, forward strand.
GAAACGACAGGTACAAGAAGATGCGGAATACCGTTATAAATCGTAAATTCAACCTGCTTCGGGTCAATCATAAGGAGCTTGACCTCGTCGGGGTTGGAATTGTAAAGAATGCTGACAATCATCGAATTAAGACAAACAGATTTACCCGAGCCCGTCGTACCCGCAATAAGAAGGTGCGGCATTTTGGCAATATCGGCACAGATTGTGTTACCGGTAATATCCTTACCGAGGGCAACATTCAGCTTGCTCTTTGCGTTCTTGTAAACAGGCGTTTCAATAATCTCTCTGAGAGATACGGTAGCTCTGTTTTTATTCGGAATTTCAATACCTATTGCCGACTTGTTCGGGATCGGAGCCTCAATTCTGACGCCCGACGCCGCCAATGCAAGCGCAATATCGTCGGAAAGGCTTGTGATTTTGCTGATCTTAACGCCTGCCGCAGGCTGAAGCTCATAACGCGTAACGGACGGGCCACGGCAAATATCAACAATCTTTGTCGAAACTCCGAAGCTATTGAGCGTATCAACGAGCTTTGTTGCGTTATTCTTGAGTTCCTCCTCATAGTTCATCGCGCCTGCGTTATTAGCATATTCAAGACACTCAACGGGCGGTTTCTGATAGGTATGGAAAACCTGAGCAGGTTCGTTATTCTTCTCTGTCTTTTCGGGCTTATTTTCATTCTTAGGCTCTGCTTTAGGCTTGTCCTTCGGCTTAGATGTTCCGTTGACCTTTTTTATAATCTCATCGAGCGGGAGCTGAGGCTCAACAGTCGAAACCTCCGGTTCAGGTTTGATGTCATCAAACTTTTTAACTTCGCTCTTGGTCGGCTTGATATCCTGCTTCTTTGCATTTCCGACCAGCTCGTCAATATACATCTCATCGTCTTGCTCTGCGCCGTAAGCCTCGGGTCCTATATCAACGGGCACATAGGGCTTTTTCTTCCTGATAAACGATGTTTGAGCTCCGCGCTCAAGCTCTTCACGGTGATCCTTATGAATCTGCTTTGCGGAATCAATTTTTTCCTTGATTGCAAGGTAAATTCCGAGCAACGTGCCGCCCGTAACAAACATAATCGTTGCAAGGAAAAGAACTATAAGCACAATAGCAGCCGCCGCCTTTCCGAAGAGCATTTCGGGCACTCCTCCGAAAACAGCACCGATAACTCCGCCGCTGTGCACTGTAACCGTGTCACGAAGATTCCATACATATTCAATCTGATCCTTTATTTCACCGGCATAAAGTGCATCAGAAAACACGTGAACAATTCCCGAAAGAATTGCCGTTGCAAGCGACGCCCCGATCAGTCTGCCTCGAAGAGCCTTGACCGATTTTTCGGAAACAATCGTAATTACAATGTAGATAAGCATAAGCGGCCAAACGTATGCACAAATTCCCGAAAGTCCGAACAGGAAATTGTGAAACGCAAGCCATACCCTCTCGCCCTTTATAAACGTTGCCGCAAGAAGAATAGCGGTCACTGCAGAGAGAATTATTGCAACTCTCTGACGGTAAACCTCGGGCGATACGGTCCTTTTCCGCCGCTCGAAATTCTGTCTTGAATCAGCCGTGCTCTTTTTCGTCTGCTTGGATGCAGTAGGCCTTTTATTCTGAGAAGAATTTTTCGGTTTTGACGAAGTCGTTTTCTTCTTAGCTGACGACGTATTTTTCTTTTTATTCTGATTATTTGCCGCCATATTTCCCTCCGAAGTATATAAAAATATAATAATACATAATGACCCAATATCTTGTATATAATACCATTTTTAGCTACAAATATCAATATGTTTATTGATTTTTTTTGAAGGATTGTATATAATTAAGAAAACAAGCAAAGGAGTGTTAACGTGAACTATACTTTAAATAACAAATCGGTAAGTATTTCCGTCAAAAAATACGGTGCCGAGCTTTCATCATTCAAGTCGCTTGACACATCAATCGAATATCTTTGGCAGGGCAACCCGGACGTCTGGTACGGTCAGTCCCCTATCCTCTTCCCGATTGTCGGCACACTGCTTGACAATAAGTGCAGAATCGACGGCAAGGAATACGAAATGTTCCGTCACGGAATCGCAAGAAAGAGAGATTTTGAATTAAAGGAGCAGGGCGAGGATCATCTCACACTTACTCAGAGCTGGAACGACGAATCGCTGGAGCGCTATCCTTACAAGTACATATTTGACATTGAGTTCAAGCTCGACGGCAAAAAGCTGACCGTCACACATACAATTAAAAATGCCGACAGCAAGACTATGTATTTCTCAATCGGCGCACACCCCGGATTCAACTGCAAAATCGGCGACAGACTTGAATTTGCCGAGCCGGAAACACTTGTATGTGAGAAGATCGACAGCGATTCAATCCTTGACGGAAAGCATTATCCGACACTTGATAACGAGAAAACGATCATTATCACAAAGGATATCTTTGACGGAGACGCTCTCATTCTTTCCGGAATGAAGTCTGACACACTTTACCTCAGAAGCGATTTTCGCCCGCAGTCAATAAAATTCAACTTCGGCAAGGCGCCCGTTCTCGGAATTTGGGCAAAGCCGGGCGCTGAATACGTATGTATTGAGCCGTGGTACGGAATAAACGATTCGCGAGAGGTCAAGGAGGATTTCTCAGAGAAGCGTCTTATTCAGAAACTTGAACCCGACGAGGAATTCGTATTCCCGTGGAGCGCAGAAATAATCGAATAAAAAATATCGCATTCGGCGGACAACACCGAATGCGAATTTTTTTATTTTATAAGTTCGACCTTGATTCCTTTATCCTTTGCGTAATCCGCAGCCTTTGAGCCCGATGTCGTTCTGATCACAAGGTCGGTGTCAACACTTCCGTCGGATTTTATAAAAGCGTTATTGTCAATTGTTTTGACCGACGACGGAATTGTGATTTCCTTAATCCCCGATTGAAGCGTGATTACGGAAGAAATCTGATTAACACTTTCGGGGAACTCGATTTTTTTAAGATTTGAACAGAGAACAAAAATACCCTGAGGAACAACCTTAACTTTATCGGAGAATGTGAACTCCGTCAAATCCTTGCATCTGAAAAAAGCAAGCGGCATAATTGTCTCCACCGAGTCGGGGCAGGTGTAATTGCCGAGCTTCGCATACGGTAAAGCAAAATATAATTTTTTCATATCCGATGAAAAAAGCACATCGTTTTTAATCGCGAAATTGCCTCCGTCCTCAAGCTCAACTTTTTTGAGTGAGGTACAGTTTGCGAAAATACTTCCTCCGAGCTTTTCAACACTCTTCGGCAGGGTTATCTCCTCAAGCGACGTACAATTGCCGAAGCAATTTTCATCAATGTTGAGAATTGATTTTCCGAGCTTAACGGTTTTAAGGAATTTGCAGCCGTCGAAAGCACTTTTTCCGATATAGGTTACATTGTTGCCGATTTCAACAGATGTGATATCACTGTTTTCAAAGGCGTTCGTATCAATCTGAGTAACCTTTTTTCCTCTCAGCTTTGACGGGATTTTAACATCCTTGCCGTCTCCGTTGTATGCAGTAACAGTCACAGTACCCTTTTCGGTTCCGTCAACATATTCAAACTCGGATTTATCCCATTTAAAATAAATCATAATCGCTGACGCACCGACAATCAAAACGGCAAGCGTAAAGCATAAAACCTTAATAGCATTTTTCATAATATTTCACCTTTTCAGAACATATATACTCTGACTTCATACGGTTTTGTTACAAAGCCGTTGTTGACAATTTTATTGTCGGAATAATTGGAAAGCACAAGCTGACCGTCGGAAAGATTGTAGCCCTTCGGCGCTTTGAACTTAACCGAACCCTCCTTAAATGAACAGACGACGAGCACTCTCCTGTCCCCGAGGACTCTTTCATACGTGTAAAGGAACGGATTGAGATGATCGTATTCCTTGTATTTACCGTATATCAGAACATCATTTTCTTTTCTTAGCTTGATCAACTTTTTATAGAAATTGAGAATTGAATCAGGATTCTTAAGATCGTCCTCAACGTTGATCTCTTTATAGTTCGGATTGATGTTAAACCACGGCTTGCCTGTTGTAAAGCCAGCATTTTCCGCCTCGGACCACTGAACAGGCGTTCTTGCATTCTCACGGCTGACATCCTTAGCAAGCTTGAGGAAACGCTTTTCACTATAACCGAGCTTCTTAAAGACCTTCCAGTTATTGAATGTCATAACATCCTTATAATCGGAAATTTTGTCAAAGAGCAGGTTTGTCATACCGATTTCCTGTCCCTGATAAATGAACGGCGTGCCGCAAAGCAGGAAATACATAGCGGCAAGCATTTTTCCGCTTTCAACACGGTAGTTGATATTGCCGTAGCGCTCAATAATACGTGCGTGATCGTGATTTTCGATATAGAGACAATTCCAGCCTTTGCCATAAAGTCCGTACTGCCACTTTGAAAGCGTGGACTTCAGCTTGATAAGATTAAACGGAGTCTTTACCCAGTCAACCATAAAGCAGTTGGCGTTCATATGCTCAAATGAAATCATCATATTCAGCTTCTGATTCGGTCCCTCGGTAACAAAATCCTTTGCCATTTTAATATCTGACATAGGACCCTCGCCGACGGTGAAGCAGTCATAATGATCATAAACGTCACGCTTAAATTCGTCGAGATATTCCTCAAGATGCGGTCCGTGCTTATAATGCTCAACACCCGTCGCAATCGGAAGCGGAATACCGTTCGGCAGTCCCTCCTGCTTTGAAATGAATGTAATAACGTCCTCACGAAATCCGTCAACACCCATATCGAGCCAGTAACGCATAATGTCCTTGACCTCTTGACGCACTTTCGGATTGTCCATATTGAGGTCGGGCTGTTTCTTTGCAAAGACGTGGAGATAATACTCGTCGATATCGGGATTGTATTCCCACGCTCCTCCCTCAAAGGTCGAAAGCCAGTTGTTCGGCGGATTTTTGCCCTTGCCCTTGCGCCAGATATAATAGTCGTGATACGGATTGTCAACGCTCTTTGCGCTCTCCTTGAACCATTCGTGTTCGTCGGAGGTGTGATTAACGACAAGATCCATAAAAACTCTCATCCCACGTTCGTGAGCACCGTCAAGGACCTTTTTGAAATCCTCAAGCGTGCCGAACTCGGGATTAATGTTTCTGTAATCCGAAATATCATAGCCGTAGTCGGCATTCGGAGTGGGATAAATCGGAGAGAACCATATTCCGTCAACGCCGAG
>USJJ01000104.1 GCA_900554995.1 uncultured Ruminococcus sp.
CTGCATAGATTGCCTTGCCGAAAAATTCGACTGCTCCCGTGAACTGCTCGAGGAAAAAATCAAACAGTTCAAATCCTCGGGATGCACACTTTTTAAGTAAATAAGAAGGACAGCGACGAATTAAATTCCGTCGCTGTCCGTTTTTATATTCAGATATTAATACTTTGCAAGGTAGGTATCAATTTCCCACTGTGAAATACTTGTTCTGTAACTGTCCCATTCACGGCGTTTTGCCTCAATGAACTTTGCATAAACGTGCTCGCCGAGGGCTTCCTTAATAAAGTCACTTGCCTCGAATTCGTCGATGGCCTCCTCGAGCGTGCCGGGGAGCGATTCAATCTTTGCAGCCTTACGCTCCTCAACGCTCATATCAAAAATGTTCTTGACTGTCGATTCGGGGGGCATATAGCCTTTCTCGATTCCGTCAAGACCTGCAAGCAGGCAGAGCGCCATTTCAAGATACGGGTTGCAGGACGGATCGGCACTTCTCAGCTCAACTCTTGTACCCTTGCCTCTGGCGGCAGGAACACGAACGAGCGCAGATCGGTTCGACGCAGACCAAGCGATGTAAACGGGAGCCTCATAGCCCGGAACAAGTCTCTTATATGAATTGACAAGCGGATTGTTGATTGCCGTTGTCGCCTTGATGTGCTTCATAATACCTGCGACAAAGTGAAGTGCGGTCTCCGAAAGTCCGTACTGACCGTTCGGGTCACAGAAAACATTGTTGCCGTCCTTGTCAAAGAGGGACATATTCGTGTGCATACCCGAGCCGGCAATTCCGTAAATCGGTTTCGGCATAAAGGTTGCATAGAGGTTGTGAAGCTGTGCGTATTTCTTAACAACATATTTGAAGGTCATTACCTTGTCGGCAACGGTGAGAACATCACCATACTTAAAGTCGATTTCGTGCTGACCCTCGGCACATTCGTGATGCGACGCCTCAATCTCAAATCCCATATCCTCAAGCGCAACGCACATATCACGGCGGCAGTCTCCGCCGAGATCGACGTTATCAAGATCAAAATATCCAGCCTTGTCGTGGGTTTTGGTTGTCGGTCTGCCCTCATCATCCGTGTGAAAAAGGAAAAATTCAAGCTCGGGACCTACGTTGAATTTGTAGCCCATATCGTCAGCCTTTTTAATTGCACGCTTGAGTACGTTTCTCGGATCGCCGGTAAAAGGCGTTCTGTCCGAGCAGTAAACGTCGCAGATCAGACGAGCCGTTTTGCCGTCGGAAAGATGGTTCCACGGAAGAACAACGAATGAATCATAGTCGGGATAAAGATACATATCCGACTCCTCAATACGAACAAAGCCCTCAATGGAAGATCCGTCGGTCATACAATCATTGTCGAGAGCTTTTTCAAGCTGATTGACCGTGATAGCAACGTTTTTCATACAGCCCAGAATATCAGTAAACTGAAGCCGTACGAATCTGACATTCTGTTCTCTTGCCATTCGGAGAATGTCCTCTTTTGTATATTTACCCATATCTATACCTCTCTCAAATAATAATTGCCTTAGTTCATTTCATCGAGCGTCAGGCTGTAACTCGGGAGAAAGTCCTCCATAAAGCACCTGACCTCGGGCATATCCATATCCTCAAGAGCCTTGAGGTTGGTCTTTGCCGCTTTATCAAAGTCGTGATTGCCTGCCTTTGACTCCTCGACACATTTTGTGTAAGCGCAGATTCTGTCCGCCGCCTTGACAAATTTCCAAAGCTGACGATCCTCATCCTGCTTGATGAAAAATGGTTTGTATTCCTCACGGATATCCTCGGGAATCATTTGCAACAAAGCTTTGCAAGCGTCGTCCTCAACGCAGTTGTATGCGTCGCGAATCTGCTTGCTGTAATACTTGACTGGGGTCGGCATATCGCCCGTAATAATTTCGGGCGCATCGTGAAAAGCTCCCAGAACCGCAGTGCGATCGGCATTGACATTGCCACCGAAACGCTTGTTGTGGATGACGGCAAGAGAGTGCGCAACCGTTGCAACCTCAAGCGAATGCTCGCTGATATTTTCCACATAGGTGTTCCTCATCAGCGCCCACCTGTTAATATATTTCATCCTTGAAAGCATCGCAAAAAAATGATACTTTTTACCCATTTAAACACCTTCCGAGTTTTCGGCTTTCACTGACGGATATTCGACGAAAGCCTCAGTAAAAAAATTTTAACATACGGCGGCATCTTTTGCAAGGAAATTCTTTCTTTTTTGCTCTTTATGTGATACAATCAATATATATTTATCGGATTGGAGAGGTTCGTATGAATTTTACCGAAATAAATGACAACGGAACGGTCGAGGGCTTTTGCCTCGTAAAAAATCTTGAGGTTAAAAAGACGGCAAAGGGAATACCGTTTCTTGATCTTGTTCTGACCGACAGCTCAGGAGAGATAGGAGCTAAACTCTGGGATTACAAGGAAGAAATTTACGGCTTTATAAAGCAGAATTCATTGCTTAAGGTTCGTGGCTCAATTTCAATTTTTAACGACGCACCGCAGATGCGTATTGACAGAGTGCGGCTTGCCAATGATTCCGACGGAGTGAGAATTGAGGACTATGTTCCGAGCGCCGAGTATTCGGGAGAGGCTATGTATTCGGCAATTGTCGATATCATCAATGATTTTGAAAACACTCAGCTTAAAACACTCGTTATGACCGTGCTTGAGCAGAACAAGACAACAATGCTTTATTGGCCTGCGGCGTTCAAGCTCCACCACGCAATCAGGGGCGGACTGCTTTATCATACGCTTTCGATTCTGAGGATGGCACAGAGCGTTGCGGAAATTTACCCGTCGGTCGAAAAGGATTTGCTTTTCTCGGGCGTGATTCTTCACGATATTGCCAAAATCGGCGAATTTGAGGTCTCCGAGACGGGAATAGCATCCGGCTACACGGTCGAGGGCACGCTTATAGGACACCTTGTTAAGGGTGCTATGAACATTGAAAAAATCGGGGAGGAACTCGGTACGGACAGGGAGCTGCTTACTCTTGTTGAGCATATGGTGATTTCCCATCACGGCGAGCCGGAGTTCGGAGCGGCAGTCAGACCGATGTTCCTTGAGGCGGAGATTCTTTCACAGCTTGATATGCTGGACGCACGAATCTACGAAATTTCACAGGCGGTTTCCGAGGTTGAGTCCGGTGACTTTACGCCGAGACAGTGGGCGCTCGAAAACAGGAAGCTCTATAATCACGGACTTAAGGACATTAAACCGAAAGCGGACTTATTTTGATATAATCGGGAGAGTATTATGAAAAAATTTATCAGTATTCTTTTGGCGGCTGTGCTGTTTATCGGCTGTTCGATTTTCGCTTTTGCCGAGGACGGAAACACGGTAACAGGCACACTTAGCCTTGTTTCTTTCAATGTTGACGGACTTCCGATCCCTGCGGCACTGTCATCAACTAAGCGTGACCCGATAAAGGCGACAAAGCTGATTGCAAAGCAGATCAATGCCTCGGGCTGCGATATTCTCAGTGCACAGGAGGATTTTAATCTTCATCCGATTCTCAAAAGCGGTCTTGATATGCAGTATGCGACCGAGACGAGCGGAGGAGTTGCCGTCGGCGACGGACTGAATCTTTTCTCAAAATATCCGATTTACAATATCGGCAGAGTGCCGTGGAAATCGGCTTACGGAGTTTACGATTGCGGATCGGACGAGTTGACTCCGAAAGGCATTCTTTACTGCACGGTTGAGGTTGCCGACGGAATTTATATTGATGTCTACAACATCCACGCCGATGCCTGGGAGGATGAGAAGTCTATGCAGGCAAAGGCGGATCAGTTCGATCAGCTTATCGAGCTTGTTGAGGAGCACTCGGGAACCGACAGAGCGGTTATACTGACAGGTGATTTTAACACGAATTACTCCGTTTTTCGTGAGGGCTACAAAAACGGGCAGTATAAAATCGACCTTTGCCAAAAGATGATGGACAATTTCATCGGTCACGGCTTCAGGGATGCGTGGATCGAGTATAACAACGGCGGAAATTATGATTTTACCTACGGCGAAATGTATGAGCGCTACGGCTGCGATTACCCGAGGGTGTGGGACACGCTCGACCACGTGTATTACCGTGACGGCGCAGGCGTTTCGTTTGAGCTTCTTGAGGCGGTTTACGACGGCTTCGACTGCGACGGGATTTCATGGAACGGACATCTTTCCGACCATGCGGCGGTCAGAACGAAGCTCTCTTACACGGCAAATTTAGATGAGATTAAGCCGCTTGAAAACAAGCAGGTTGAAAAGTTTGATCTCATTAAGTATATTATAAATGCGGTAACAACGCTTTCAAAGTCACTTTTTAAAGCGATAATCAATCTTCCCGAGCTTATCAAAAACGGCATCGGATGGATAAAATAGGAGTAAGTATGGACTGGACAGAAGTAAAAATTCACATTGATTCAAAGGACGTGGAGACGGCGGGCAACATCGCTCAGATGGTCGTTCCCTACGGAATTTATATTGAGGATTACAGCGATCTTGAAGAGGCGGCATGGGAGATTGCACATATTGACCTGATAGACGAGGATCTGCTCAAAAAGGACAGGAACAAGGCGACGATCCACATCTATATCTCACCTGAGGAAAGCCCGGCCGAGGCGGTAGCATTCCTTTCCGAGCGTTACAATGCAGAAGGAATAAAGCACGAGATTGACCTCAGCGTGTGCCGCAATCAGGATTGGGAGAACAATTGGAAAGAATATTTCAAGCCGATGCCCGTCGGCAGGAAGCTCCTGATTCGTCCCGTATGGGATAATGATTATGATGCGGGAGACAGAGCAGTGCTCGATATTGAACCGGGTCTTGCGTTCGGCAGCGGCGGACACGACACAACACGCCTTTGTCTCGAAACTTTGGAGAATCATATTACAAAGGATACCGAATTGCTCGACATAGGTTGCGGCAGCGGAATACTCGGCGTCGCAGGACTTCTCCTCGGTGCAAAGAGTGCTACGGGTGTTGATATTGATGAACTTGCCGTTAAGACGGCGAGAGAGAACGGCAAAATGAACGGCTTTACAGAGCCGAAATTCACCGTATTTCAGGGCAACCTCATCGACAAGGTGACGGGCAAATACGATATTGTCGTTGCTAATATTGTTGCAGATATAATCGTGATGTTTACAAAGGATGTCGGAAAATTTCTCAAGGACGACGGACTTTACATTACGTCGGGCATAATCGACACCAGGGAACAGGATGTTCTTGACGCATTTGACAATTACGGCTTTGAGGTTGTCGGCAGACATGAGAGCAGCGGCTGGCTGTGTTTTGAAACGAGGTTGAAAAAGTAATGTATCTTGACGGCAATGATATTGTACTCTTCTCGGGGGATTCGATAACGGATGGCAACCGTGGCAGAAAAATGGATTGTAATCACATTATGGGTCACGGATATCAGTTTATTGTGTCGGCAAAGCTGGCATATGAAAATTCGGAGCGCAGGCCGAGGTTTGTTAACAAGGGATATTCCGGCGCAACGATGGGCAAACTGCTTGAAACATGGCAGGAGGATGTGATCGACAATGCTCCGACGGTGCTCAGCATTCTTGCGGGAACTAATGACGGGCTTTTCGGATTTCTCAACGGATTGACAGTTTCTCAGGTCGGGGAAAACTATGAGAAAAATCTTTTG
>USJJ01000105.1 GCA_900554995.1 uncultured Ruminococcus sp.
ATCTATCTCATCCTTTCTCAGATTACTATTCCCTTTCCGATGAATACAGGGAACTTGACATCGCCCGAAAGATTTTTGTTGGGCTTGATAACTACATTCTTGTCGGCGATCACGCAGTTGAGCTTGACGTCATCGCTGATATAAGCGTTCTGCATAAGCACGCAGTTTTTGACAACCGCACCCTTGCCGATATGAACGCCTCTGAACAGAACACTGTTCTCAACCGTACCCTCGATCACACAGCCGTCCGCAATAAGCGAATTTGAAGCGTGTGAATCGAGTCCGTAGATGGCGGGAACATCGTCCTTGACCTTTGTGAATACAGGCTTTTCTTTTGAGAAGAGTGCCTTGCGGTTTTCCTTATTTAGAAGATCCATATTCGCCTCAAAGTAGCTTTGAATACCGTCGATTGTCCTGACATATCCGTCAAACTCACAGCCGTAAATCTTCAGCGACTTAATATTCTTCTGAAGAACGTCCTCGGTGAATGAATGATATCCGAGACCGATCGCCTCCGAGATAAGTCTCTCAAGAAGAGATTTTCTCATAAAGATGACGTTCAGCGAATAATTTGCCTCGTCGTCACTGCGGCGGCTTATCGACGTAATTCTGCCGTCGTTCGCAAGCTCGAATTTTGTAAGCTCACGGATTGCGGGAGCAGCTGTATGCTTGTAGGCAATCGTTATATCTGCGCCCGTATTTAAGTGACGGTCAAACATATCCCTGAAATCAACGTTGTAAATTGTGTTGCAGTCGGACATAAGGACGTACTCCTCCTCCGAATTGCGCAGGAAGTTCGTTGCGCTCGAGATAGCCTCAATCTTGTTGGAGTAGATACCCGTTGTGCCGATATTGAAAGGCGGAAGAAGATAAAGTCCGCCGTTTTTCCTTGAAAGATCCCAGGCTCTGCCGTGTCCGACGTGATCCATAAGGGACTGGTAGTTGCTCTTTGTGATGATGCCGACCTTGCCGATGCCGCTGTTAACCATAGCGGAAAGCTGGAAGTCGATCAAACGGTAGCGACAGCCGTAAGGCACGGAACCCATGGAGCGAACCGACGTTATCTCGCTGAGATAATTATCGTATGTATTTGAAAATATAAGTCCGAGTACATTATTTGCTCTCATTGTTTACGCCTCCTTTACATCTTCGCCGATCATTGCTTTCGGCTCAACCGTTGCGCCCTTGCCGATGTTTACGCCCATTCCGACAACCGAAACGCCCCAATCTTCGAGGTTTTCCATCTCCTCGGGCCGTTTGCCGACCTTGGCGCCCTCCTCAACGGTGACATTCTCGGCAACGATCGCATACTGAACGACCGCACCCTTTTTAATCACACTGCCGGGCATAACGATCGAATCCTTGACGATTGCACCCTCCTCGACCGTGACGTTTGCAAAGAGAACGGAGAAATCAACCTCGCCCTCAATTTCACAGCCCTCGGCAACCATAGAGTTCTGAACCTTAGCGGTATCGGAAACATAATGCGGTCCCGTGATCGGATCCTTAGCATAGATTTTCCAGCTTGTGTCCGTAAGATCGAGATCAACCTTCGGATTCAGCAGGTCAAGGTTAGCCTCCCAAAGGCTGTCGATCGTTCCGACGTCCTTCCAGTAGCCGTCAAATTCATAGGCGAAAAGCCTCTCGTGAGCGGCGTGCATTGCAGGAATAAGATCCTTGCCGAAGTCGTTGCTTGAGTTCGGATTAGCCTCGTCGTCAAGCAGGTACTGTCTGAGCTTTTTCCACGAGAAAACGTAAACACCCATCGACGCCTTGTTGGAACGCGGATTTTTCGGCTTCTCCTCAAATTCGGCGATCGATCCGTCGTCGTTGACGAGCATAAGTCCGAAACGGGACGCCTCCTCCCACGGAACCTCAAGCATTGCGATTGTGCAGTCCGCATTCTTCTCCTTGTGGAAAGAAAGCATTTTGGAATAATCCATTTTATAGATATGGTCGCCCGAGAGAACGAGTACATACTCGGGATCGTATCTGTCAATGAAATTGATGTTCTGATAAATTGCGTTAGCGGTTCCCTTATACCATTCGGTGCCCGATATCTGCTGATAGGGGGAGAGAATGTGAACGCCGCCGTCGGCACGGTCAAGATCCCATGCCTGTCCGTTGCCGATGTAGTCGTTTAATTCAAGCGGCTGGTACTGGGTGAGAACGCCGACCGTGTATATGCCGGAGTTTACGCAGTTTGAAAGCGGGAAATCAATAATTCGGTATTTACCGCCGTATGGAACGGCAGGCTTTGCAATGTTCTTTGTAAGAATACCAAGGCGGCTTCCCTGTCCGCCTGCGAGAAGCATTGCGATACATTCATGTTTTCGGGACATTACTATTCCTCCTTTATTTGCTGACTGTTTCAGTCGTATTTTTCTTTGTTGCTTTTCTCTTTGCCGGCGGTGTCAGGTAGATAACGCTCAGCCCCGCAAGGTCAAGCACTATGCTGTTGTCAAAGCCGTGCATCGGAATTTTTTCGCTCTTTACTTTAACTGCGGTTCCCTTGCCGCCGCCCCCGAACTCCTCGGCGTCGGTGTTGAGGATTACCTTGTATGTTCCCGCCCTCGGCACTCCGATACGGTAGCCGCTGCGCTCAACATTGGTAAAGTTGCAGACCGCAATAATTTCCTTTTTATCCCTGTCGATTCTTCTGAAAGAAATGACGGAATTATCAACGTCATCATTGCTGATCCAGTTAAATCCCTCCCAGTCGTAGTCGATCTGCCAGAGGGGACTGTTCTTTTGATAGAGCTTGTTCAAGGTGCGCACGTAGGACTGCATTTTTGCGTGCTTTTCGTAGTCGAGCAGCAGCCAGTCAAGTCCCTGCTTATAATTCCACTCAATGAACTGAGCAAATTCCTGACCCATAAACAGGAGCTTTTTGCCGGGATGAGCAACCATATAAGCGTAGAACGCTCTGAGTCCTGCAAATTTTTCGTCATATTCGCCAGGCATCTTACCGATCATAGAGCATTTGCCGTGAACAACCTCGTCGTGTGAAATCGGAAGAACAAAATTTTCCGAAAAGGCGTAGAAGAATGAGAACGTCAGGCAGTTATGGTTAAACTTTCTGAAGATGCCGTCCATAGAAAAATACTTCAGGCAATCGTTCATCCAACCCATATTCCATTTGAAGTTGAATCCGAGTCCACCGTCACAGACAGGCTTTGAAACCAGCGGCCACGATGTGCTCTCCTCGGCAATCATCATAACGTCGGGATGCTCACGGAAGATCGAGATGTTGAGATTCTGCAAGAATTCCACAGCCTCAAGGTTCTCTCTGCCGCCGTTTTTATTGGCGATCCACTCGCCGTCGTTCCTGCCGTAATCAAGGTAGAGCATTGAGGCAACAGCGTCAACTCGCAGTCCGTCAACATGATATTTTTCAAGCCAGAACATTGCCGATGAAGTGAGGAAGCTCCTGACCTCGTTACGTCCATAGTCAAAAATCTTTGTACCCCACTGCAAATGCTCGCCCTTGCGGATATCGTCGTATTCGTAGCAGCTCTGACCGTCAAATTCATAAAGTCCATGTGCGTCCTTCGGAAAATGGGCGGGCACCCAGTCGAGAATAACGCCGATTCCTTCACGGTGGCACTTGTCAACGAAGTACATAAAGTCTTTCGGCTCGCCGTAGCGTGACGTCGGGGCAAAATAACCCGTTACCTGATATCCCCACGATCCGTCAAACGGATGCTCGCATATCGGAAGCAACTCTATATGAGTATATCCCATATCCTTGACATATTTTGTCAATTCGTCTGCTAATTGACGGTAAGAAAGAAAATTTCCGTCCTCGTGCTGTTTCCAGGAGCCTGCGTGCACCTCATAGATGTTCACCGGGCTTTCATAGACATTGGTTGTCTTTCTTTTTGCCATCCATTTTTCATCTTTCCAAGAGTAGCCGTCAATATCGTAAAACTTTGAGGCAGTCTCGGGACGGGTCTCGGCGTGGAAACCGTAGGGATCCGCCTTGTAGCGAAGATCGCCCGTTTGTGTGGTTATACAATATTTATAGTTGTCAAACTGATTAATTCCTTTTATCTTACACTCCCAGACAGCGTTGTCCTTGAGTTTTTTCATAGGATTTTTTTCGGGATCCCATTCATTGAAATCGCCTACCACGCTGACCGCCGCCGCATGAGGCGCCCAGACACGGAACACAACTCCGTCCTTGCCCGAACGGTGTGAACCGAGAAATTCATATGCCTTGGAGTTCTGTCCCTTATGGAAGAGATAAAGAGGAACGTCGTTTAGATTTGTTTTATTCTTTTTCATTGAGTCACCTCGGGTAACTTTATTATTATACATTATATATTGTATCAAAAAGAAAGATAAAATTCAAGCAGTCTTTGATTAATATATTCAAACCGAATGTAGAATTTTATTGTGCAGTTTGTGTACTTTGTTACAAAAAACTCTCAGTTAACCGGCTCAATCGGCGAAGAATCTCCTTCCTGCGACAGAAAAATACGCTTTTTGTTTCGATGCGGCAAAAAGGCCGGATCAGGAGAAAGAATTGTCGAAATCGACTTTTTTTGACCTTTTCCGTATGACGTAAGGCAAAAATATAAAAAATAATTCCTTAATTAAGAAAAATTTTTGAAAAAGGTATGGAAAAAGCTGAAAACATCTGCTATAATACAAAAGTTAATAGGTATTTGTGGGAGTATGTATGCTCCCGAGTACCACACAGGAGGAAGTTTTTAATGTTAAAATCAGCTAACAAAACAGAAACAAACATCTACACTCTTGAAGTCAGCGTAAGCGGCGAGGACTTCAACAAGGCAATTCTTCAGGCCTATAACAAGCAGAAGAACAAGATTCAGCTTCCCGGTTTCCGTAAGGGTAAGGCTCCGCTTAAAATGATTGAAAAGTTCTACGGCGAGGGCGTATTCTTTGAGGATGCGCTTGATATCGTATATCCCGGCGTTGTCAGCGACGCTATCAAAGAAGCAGGCATTGAGCCTGTTGCCGCTCCTCACGATCTTGACGTTACAAAGATCGGCAAGGACGGCGTTGAAATGACGATGAAGGTTACCGTTAAGCCGGAAATCTCGATTGACAATTATAAGGGTATCGAGGCAGACAAGGGTGACGCTTCAGTCTGCGCAGACGACGTTAAGAAAGAGCTTGCTTCCATGCAGGAGAGAAACGCACGTGTCGTTACCGTTGACGACAGAAAGGCCAAGAAGAACGATATCGCAGTTATCGACTTTGAGGGCTTCGTTGACGGCGTCGCATTCGACGGCGGCAAGGGCGAGAATTATGAGCTTACCCTCGGTTCGGGTCAGTTTATCCCAGGCTTCGAGGAGCAGATCATCGGCCACAAGACCGGCGACGAGTTCGACGTAAACGTTACTTTCCCGACCGAGTACACTCCAGAGCTTGCAGGCAAGGAAGCAGTGTTCAAGGTTGTTCTTCACGAGATCAAGATGAAGGAGCTTCCGGCTCTTGACGACGATTTCGCAAAGGACGTTGACGATGAGGTTGATACACTCGCCGAACTCAAGAAGAAGATCAAGGCAGAGCTTTCCGATATTTCGGGGCGGC
>USJJ01000106.1 GCA_900554995.1 uncultured Ruminococcus sp.
GGAAACTGATGCCTCAATTAAATGAGATCGAACTGAAAAAGCAGATCGGATCAGGCGATTTTTCACGTCTCTATTTTCTTTACGGCGAAGAAAAATATCTGATCAGACATTATACATCCCTCATAATTAAAAAGGCGGTTGACCCTGCATTTGCCGATTTCAATCTCCACGGCTACGACGGCAAAGGGGTTGATTTTGACGATGTGTCGCAGGCGGCGGAGGCTCTTCCTATGATGAGCGAAAGAACGCTTGTTCATATCAAGGATCTTGCGCTTGACAGTCTCAATTCGGATCAGTCCGATAAATTTTTAAAGCTGATTTCCGATATTCCCGAAACAACGGTCATTCTGATTTCCAATCCGAGTCTCGATGTAAATATGAAAAGCGCAAAGGGCAGAAAAATACTTTCCGAGGTCGATAAATTCGGCTGTTCGGTCGCCTTTGAGCACGCAGGTCTCAATCAGCTGATTAAGCTCGTTGAAAAGGGTGCAAGCTCAAGGAATTGTACGATTTCACCATCGAATGCACGTTATCTTCTCACTTTGATCGGCGATGATATGACGGTTATAATAAATGAGCTTGATAAAATCTGTGCCTATAAAAAAGAGGGAGAAATCGGCAGAGAGCATATTGATGCCGTTGTGGTTAAAACCGTACAGGCGAGGGTTTTTGATCTTGCAAAAGCGTTAACCTCGGGCAACTGTGACCTTGCGATGGATATTCTCGATACGCTCATTGCAATGAAAGAAGAACCGATAAACATTCTCGGTGCACTGATTACACCTTACGTCGATATGTACAGAGCAAAGGTTTATGTCAGCGGTGGACTCAGAGCCGAGGATGCCGCAAAGGATTTTAACTATAAAAACAAGGAATTCAGACTCACAAACGGTGCAAGAGCGGCGTCGAAATACTCCGTTTCTCAGATCAGAACATTTCTTGACGTTCTTGACGATGCCGACCGACTTTTAAAATCGACATCGGTCAGCGGCAGACTTGTCCTTGAACAGACAATTACAAAGCTGTTCCTTGTTTCAAACGGTGAAAAAATATGATTAAGGTCGATCAGGTCGTTATCGTTGAGGGCAGATACGATAAAATCAAGCTCTCATCAATAATTGACGGAATAATTATAGAAACCGAGGGCTTCGGAATTTTCAAAGATAAGGACAAGCAAAGGCTGATAAGAAAACTTGCAGAGAAAAAGGGAATCGTTATCCTTACCGACAGTGATTCGGCAGGCTTTGTTATAAGAAATTTCATAACATCAATTGTTCCGAAAGATCATATAACAAATGTGTATATACCCGATATTTACGGAAAAGAAAAAAGGAAAGCCGAGGCGTCAAAAGAAGGAAAACTGGGCGTCGAGGGAGTTTCGGCTGATGTTATAGCAAATGCCTTTGAAAAAGCCGGGATAGGTGTGTCGGAGTGTGTTAAGTTGGAAAGAAGAGAGATAACTCTCAATGATTTTTACGACGACGGACTGACAGGCTGCGCCGACAGCAAGGCAAAAAGACAGCGGATTTTAATTAAACTTGATCTGCCCGAAAGGATGTCTACCAAGGCTATGCTTGATATTTTAAATTTGTTTTTAACCTACGAGGACTATAAAAAACTCGTAGAATCGGAGGTGTTTTTATGAGAATAGGACACGGATATGACGTTCATAAGCTGGTTGAAGGTCGTGATTTGATAATCGGAGGAGTGAAAATACCCTACGAAAAAGGTCTGCTCGGTCACTCCGACGCTGATGTTCTTCTTCACGCTGTGAGCGATTCCTTGCTCGGAGCTGCGGCGATGGGCGATATCGGCGGAATGTTTCCCGATAACGATCCGCAGTTTCTCGGCGCAGACAGTCTTGTCCTTCTCAGAAGCGTATTTCAGCGTCTGAGAGATAACGGCTATAAGGTTGTCAATGTTGACGCAACCGTTATTGCACAAAAGCCTAAGATGAAAACATATATTCCCATATGAGAATGAATATTGCCGCCGCACTTTCGACGGATATTGACAATATCAGCGTTAAAGCAACTACCGAAGAGGAACTGGGTTTTACGGGCAGGGGAGAGGGAATTTCAGCCCACTCGGTATGCCTTATTGAAAAAGAATAAAAAATATGTTATAATAACAGAAAAAATGATTCGGAGAAAAATATGAGTGCTTTATTTGATAACCTCAGCGTTCTTTGGGACAGGCTGTTGGCTTTATTTTCTTCCTACAATATAATAACCGATACTCTCGATATTGCCTTTGTTGCATTCCTTGTTTTCAGCGCAATTAAAATGCTCAAGGAGACAAGAGGTATACAGATCGTCAAGGGACTTTTGCTTGTTGCGATTATCTATGCGATCATCAGTCTTTTGAATATGCAGGCGAGCACCTATTTATTTAAGACGATTCTTCGCGATTTTATCCTTGTGCTTATCATTCTTTTTACGCCAGAAATTCGCCATGCACTCGAAACAATGGGCAGAAGCAGGTTTGCATTTCTGAACTTTTTCGGCGCTCAACAGGGTGATGCTCTCTATGAGAGGAAAAAGCGTGCGGTTCTCGAAATCTGCAAGGCGTGCAGGGATATGAGCGACAAAAAGATCGGTGCGCTTATTATTTTTGAGAGGGACACTATGCTCGGCGATATCATCAATACGGGAACAACCGTTGACGCAAAGGTGTCAAGAGAGCTTATTAATGCACTGTTTTTTCCAAATTCCGCACTTCACGACGGCGGAGTAGTTATCAGAGACGGCAGGATTATTGCCGCAGGCTGCATTCTTCCGCTTACGGATAACAATTCGATCAGCAGTGAGCTTGGAACCCGTCACAGGGCATCGCTCGGAATAAGCGAAAAGAGTGACGCAGTTGCCGTTGTTGTCTCCGAGGAGACGGGCTATATTTCCATTGCCTGCGGCGGAGAGCTTGAAAGAGGAATCTCCGACGGTGTTCTTATCGAACGATTGATGGATTACATTCTTCCCGATACGGCGGGTCAGAAAAAAAATTCGTTTTTTGCCGTGCTTCTGACTAAGATAAAGGAGAAGTTCAAGAAATGAAAACAAAAAGATTTACGCTGAGACAGCTTTTTTCAAACACAAAATTTCTTGTTGTTTTTTCGATTGTCGTCGCCTTTATATTTTGGATTGTTGTTGCGCTTGAATATGCGCCGGTTGTTGAAAACGAAATCAAGGACATTCCCGTCAAGATTGATATGAACAACAGCGTTCCGGATAAGCTCGGACTGCAGATTTTCGGTCAAAGCGATTACACGATAAATGTTACAGTTAAAGGCAACAGATATGTTGTCGGAGGAGATCTTTTGACGGCGGATGATTTTGAGGCGACCGCACAGACGGCATACGTTGATTCCGCCGGAAAACACAGTCTGCTTGTCAAGGTAACGGCTAAAGATGCCAATGCCGACTACGAGATTGTTTCAAAATCCGCCGATTATATTGAAGTTTTCTTCGATAAATACGCTGAGAAAGAGGTAGAGGTAACACCCAGAATAATCTCGGAACTAAGTGAATATACACCCGATAACTATCTTTTTAACAAGTCCGATATTTTTTATAATGTTAAAACCGTAAAGGTTACGGGCGCACAGACTGAGGTTAATTCCGTCACCGCCGCCTATGCAAATATCGAGATTAACAAGAAAATGACAGAAAGCCAAACTGTCGATTGTCCGGTTGTGCTCAGCAACGGCAGTGATATGGATGCAAAGTATGTTAAGCTGAACGGGGAGAGCTCGTTGACAATTCCCGTAACTCTGCCGGTTTATAAGATTGAAAGCACATCAACAACGGTGCTGTTTAAAAATGCACCGTCGGATTACATCAATAAGCCGCTCGGATTTACTGTTTCACCGTCCTATGTCAAGGTTGCGCTGCTTCAAAACGGTGCCGACAGCACCGACGGACTGGCAGTCGGTACAATTGATTATTCTCAGATTACGCCGTCAACGGACAGCTTTACCTTTAACGCATCGGATATAAAAAATGCAAAGATTCTCGACGGAACAACAACCTTTACCGTTGAACTCGATACCGACAAACTGTCTTCAAAGACATTGACTTTACCGAACGGATCGGTTGTAGTGACAGGCTCGTCCGGTTACACTGTAAATGACGTTGATCTTTCTTCAATCGGCAAAATAACCGTTGTCGGAACATCGTCAAGCCTTTCGCCAGTCAATGCAAGTATGCTCAGCGCTAAAATCGACCTTACAAACGTTACCTTACAGCATGGTGAAAATACCGTACCCGTTACGGTGATTTTGAATAACAGCAGCTCGTGCTGGATAAGCGGGACATATACCGCCACAATTTATAAAGATTAACAAACGGAGACTGACATTTTTGTCGGTCTCTATTTTTTAAATGACTGTAAATTTTTAAGAAAAATATTCATTTAGTGTTGTAAAAATGACAGATAGTGTGCTATAATGTAATGACTGTTAAAATGGGTTAATTTTATGGAAGAATATTATACGAAAGGAGAGTTTTGTATGAAAAAGCTGAGATGCTTGGTTGCTTTTGCGTTTATAATTTCAATAGTTGTTTCTTTCAGCGGATGTTCATTCAGATTTTCCTCCTTCGACAATCTTCTGCGCCCTCCGAAGCTCTCCGGTAAATACCAGGGCTTGCAGGATTCGTTTGAAAAACTCGTTGATAAGGATTACAGCCTTTCAACGCCGGAGAACGGAATTTTCCGCTCGGCATTTATTGTTAACGATCTTGATATGGATAATAACGAGGAGGCACTCGTTTTTTATACCGAAAAGAAGAATCCCGATCTTGTTAAAATTTATTATTTTGAATATGAGGATAACGAATGGAAAGCGGTGTCCTCATTCGACGGACTCGGAAGCTCGGTTGATGAGGTTAAGCTTGCCGATTTGAATCACGACGGAAAATCGGAAATTATAATCGGATGGAACCTCTTTTCGAGCAAGACAAACAAAGCCTTTGCCGCTTATGATATTTCAAGCGGTAATATGAAAATGATTTCGTCATTCCCGTATTCTTATCTTGATATCATTGACGTAAACGGCGACGGAATCGACGATGTATTCACAATGAATGTAGATTCTTCAGTGACCGATCACTATACCGCTTCGGCAACCGTCTACACCTATGATCCCAAATCGGTTTCGCTTCAGGCACTCAGCTCCGTCAGGACAGAGGGCAATATCTCATCGTACGTTGATATTAATGTCGAAAAAATTGATGATAAGCGTTATATTTACGTCGAATCCCGAAAGGGAGACAATGATATGATAACCGAGGTTATCTACTGGGACGATGAGACAAGTACGCTTGCGGCGCCGTTATTCGATGTTTCGACGCAGTCCACGTCGCAGACGCTTAGACATATGAAAATCACGTGTCAGGATATTGACTCGGACGGTTTTCTTGAAATACCCGTCAGCGTTGATATGCCCGGTTCTTCCGTTGCGGACAACAGCGCTGTTGCGATTGCGGCGGCAAATTCAAAGGAGGAAACAGCTCCCACAAAGAGCGTTTATTACACAAAGTGGGTTAAATTCCGTGACGAT
>USJJ01000107.1 GCA_900554995.1 uncultured Ruminococcus sp.
CTGATAATCGCTATTGTCGGCTCGGCGATCAGTGAAAGCTCCGATATTTCTCCCCTGCTGCTCATACCCATCTCGATAACCGCCGCCTGAGTGTCCGCCTCAAGGCGAAGAAGAGTTCTCGGCAAGCCGATATTGTTGTTGAGGTTGCCCTCTGTCTTAAGGGTTTTGTATTTTTCATTGAGGACAAACCACGTCATTTCCTTTGTTGTGGTTTTACCGACGCTTCCCGTCAGTCCGACAACGGGAATATCAAAAGTGGTTCTGTACCAGTGAGCAAGCTGCATAAGCGCCTTGTGGGTGTCCTCAACCATGAGAAGAGGACCGTCGGCATCAACGCCGTGGTGAACGATCGCCGCAGAAGCGCCGTTTGCGAAAGCAGAAGCGGTGAAGTCGTGTCCGTCAAAGTTTTCGCCCTTTATTGCAATATATATACATCCGGGTTTGCAGAGCCTTGAGTCAATACATACCTCATTGAACTCGGCGTCCCTGTTAAACGTTCCTCCGACAACCTCGGCTATCTGTTTTAAAGTCATTTTAATCATCTTTAAAATTCGCTCCATTATCAAGTATTTGCTTTACGATCTCACGCTCGTCGTAATGTATTTTTTCGGTTCCGAGAATCTGGTATCTCTCGTGACCCTTTCCGGCGATGAGGACCGTGTCTCCCGGCTCAGCCTCGACTATCGCCGCTTTAATCGCCTGCGTTCTGTCGGCTGTCCTGATATAATTATTCTTATCAATATTACCGACAATATCATCAATTATACGCTCGGGATCCTCCGTTCTCGGATTGTCGGACGTGACATAGACAAGATCCGAATATTTGCAGGCAATTCTGCCCATCAGCGGTCTCTTGGTTCTGTCACGGTCTCCGCCGCAGCCGAACACGGTTATTATTCTTTTGTCATATATATCCCTTACCGTTTTCAGCACATTTTCCAGCGAATCGGGAGTGTGTGCAAAATCAATAAGTATATGTATATTTCTGTTGTTCGGAATCTTTTCGATTCTGCCGCGAACCGTTTTCATTTCCGCCACCGCTCTGACTGCGCGCTTCATATCGACCTTCATCACAATACCGACAGCCAGCGCCGCAAGAGAATTATACACGGAAAATTTTCCGATTACATCATAAGCTATTTCATACCTGCCGCTTTCACAGGCGAGGGTATATACAACTCCGCCGTGATTGAGCTTTACATTTTCGGCTTTTATGTCCGCATTGCCGTCAATCGCAAAGGTAACAACCTTTTCCGCCGCATTCCTTTTCATCATTTCGGCGAAGCTGTCATCCGCATTGATTATGCAAACAGAGCTGTTCCGCATAAGGATTGCCTTTGCCTTTGCATATTCCTCCATACTTCCGTGATAATCAAGATGCTCACGCGTGAGATTTGTGAAAACGCCGATGTCAAAATGTATCCCGTAGGTTCGCTCCTGCGAAAGTGCCTGCGACGAGGCCTCGATAATGCAAACGTCGCAGCCTGCCATTTTCATCATATAAAGATATCGGTGGAGCACGGATGGATTCGGAGTTGTGTAATCCGAGGGATATTTTTCATTGCCGATCATAACATCGACCGTGCCGATGACCCCGACCTTGTAGCCGTTTTCCTCAAGTATCTTTTTGATGATAAATGTCGTTGTGGTTTTGCCGTTCGTTCCCGTGACGCCGATCATCTTGAGCTTTCTGTGGCAATTGCCGTAATAATTGGCGCACATCAAGGCGTATGCTTCCCTTGTATTTTCAACAACTATGCAATTTCTTATTCCTATATTGTGATCGCATATTACAACCGCCGCACCTCTTTCGAGAGCCTTGCGGGCATAATCGTGACCGTCATTTTTCTTTCCCTTTACACAAACGAAAACGCTTGAATTCCTTACCTTTCTTGAATCATCGGTGACGCTTGAGATCTCGGGATTCAAAGGATATCCTCCGAGAACCTCAACACCGTCAAGCAATTCATAGAGCTTCATTAATTGACCCCCGCTAAAAATTATCAGTGATCCGAAACTCCCGACGTGGTTCTGAAATAAACGGTAACGGTAGAGCCGTACTCTATTTCAGAACCCTTTTCGGCGCTCTGACGGTAAGCCGTCATACTCTCCTCCGAAAGGGAATTTCCCGATACCTTTATATTTATGCCCGCATTTATTGCGGCATAGTTTGCCTCTGTTATCGTCATTCCGAGGAAATCCGGAACAACCGTTTTCAGCTTTTTCTTCTGATCCTCCGTATAGAGGACAATTACTCCGCCCTGCGGAATATACTGTCCCGACGCAGGCATCTGCGAAATAACCTTGTCGCCCTCGCCGACGACTCTTACGCTGAATTTATCATTTTCAAGAGAGGACTGAGCCTCGCTTACATCGTTTCCGATAACGCTCGGAACCTGCACGTCAAGAAGTGCCTTTTCCGAATCGTTGTACTGACGCTCGACATTGAGATATGTGAGCGTTTTCTCGATAACCTCGCCCGCTACGGGAGCTGCGACAGCGCCGCCGCCCGTCGCTCCCTCCGGCTCGTCAACAACGATCAGGACTGTTACGCTCGGGTCGTTTGACGGAGCAACGCCGACGAACGAAGCGGCAACCTCGCCCACGTTGTTGAGCTTATCGGAAGTACCTGTTTTTCCGCCGACACGGTAGCCTGCAACATATGCGTTACGAGCCGTTCCGTTGAGAGCAACCTGCTCCATCGACGCCATAATCTTTTCGGAGGTTGACTCCGAAACAACCTGCCTTTTTTCAACGGGCTGAGTCTGCGAAACAACATTGCCCTCATTGTCAAGGGTCTTGCTGACAACATACGGCTGCATCAGCTTGCCGTCGTTTGCAATTGCGTTGATCGCAGTGACCATCTGAATCGGAGTAATCTGGAACGACTGACCGAACGACGAGCTGGCAAGGTTAACCTTTGTCATATCGTCCTTTTTGAAGTAGGTAACTCCCTCCTTGGGGGCTGCCTCACCCGGAAGATCAATGCCTGTTTTTTCGGTAAAGCCGAAGCCCTCGAAATATTTGTAGAATGTATCAACGCCGAGGCGCTGACCGATTGTTATAAAAAACGGGTTGCAGGAATTCATAAGACCCTCTGTCAGGGTTTGAGTTCCGTGACCTGCGGTGTTGTGGCAGGAATAAACTCTGTCTGCAACGGTGATTGAACCTGTACAGGTGTATTTTTCATCGTACTTGACGGCGTTCTCCTCAAGACCTGCCGCCATTGTTATGACCTTGAATACCGAACCCGGCTCATATGTGTCGGATATAGCTCTGTTGCGCCACTGGGAGTACATTGCCTCCTCGGTTGCGGAGTCCTTTTCTTTTCCGTCCGACATTTTGTCGATATTTTCCTTTGTTTTTTTGTCGTGGATCGTGTACGGGTCGTTGAGGTCGTAATCCGACTTTGTCGACATTGCAAGGATTGCGCCCGTCTTAACGTCCATTACTATTCCCGTACAGCTCTTCGCCTTACTTGTTTCATAGCAGGCGGAAAGCGAATTTTCAAGATATCTCTGAATCGTCTCGTCGATCGTCAGGACAAGGCTTGTGCCCTGCTTTGCCTCGTAAACCGACTTATATTCGATGTCCTGCGCAACGGAGGAATTGCTCCTTGCCGAGATAACTCTGCCGTCAACGCCCGTAAGCGTGCTGTTATAGTAGGATTCAAGACCCGAAAGACCGTTGTTATCCATTCCCGTGAAGCCGATAATCTGCGAGGCGAGCGACGAATACGGGTAATAGCGCTTTACGTCCTCGTCGATCATTATAACCGAGCCGTAGCTCTGATCCTCGTCCTTTTTATTCCTGAACGTTCCCTTGATAAACGCCTCGATCTTATCCTTGGCTTCCTTCTCGACCTTTGTCTTAATGCTGACGCTGTTGTACTGCTTATACGAAGCCTTATCCTCAAGATATTTTCTCGTCACGCCGAGCGTGCTTGTGAGTATCGAATAAACCTTTTCCTGCGCCGCCGACGGAATATTGTTAAATTCCGTTGCGTTGAGCGATATTTTCCACGCCGACGCGCTTCGGGCAAGCACCGACATATTGGCGTCGTAAATAACTCCCCTCTGCGCCGTGATTGACGTATCGCTGAGCTGCTGCGTCTCCGCCCTCGTTTTGAAGTAATCGCCCTTGACAAGCTGAGAATACGCAAGTCCGAATATTGAAGAACCGAATCCGAGAATGATTATAACGGCAAGCAGCATCATCGTTCTTTTCTGGAGATTTTTCATTATTATTTTTTTGGGTTTAAGAACGTTTCTTCCATTCTTTGGCAAGCCGATCATCCTTTCCCGGGTCAAATTCATTCTGTCTATAAAATCACTCTAAGGGCGGATAAAAGAAATCCGCCCTTGCCGTTCATATCATAATTATGTCTGATATTCGTTTTGTATTCATCGGTCAGTGTCCTCTTGCTTCTGTGCGGTATCATCTTCGGACATATCGAAATATCTCACCTGGTAGCTCTCCCTCTTTACAAGTCCGAGCTTTGTCTGTGCGTATTCCTCAATTTTATCCATTGACATAAGCGAATTAAACTGCATCTGAAGTCTGACATTCTCGCTCTGAGCGATTTTAAGCTCCGACTTCTGATCCGCAAGCTCCGCCTGACAGTTTGTCAGCATAACTCTGCTGTATATAAGCGAACCGAGAATAAGCAGTGCAACGATAGCTATAACTCCCGCTCTGAGAGCCGCTATTCTGCTGGCTTTGATCTCCGTCTGTGCCTGCTCAAAGCTGATCGGCTTGGAGCTGATAACTTCGGGCATCTGAATTTTTTTCTTTTTTCTCTCAACGGGCGTATATCCGTTTTTTGTATTGTCGAATAGATCGAGATCAAGTGCCAAACCGTCGTTACGATTAGCCATATCCGGTGCTCCTTTCAAAATTTAACGTCATTTTATTTACTCTTCGTTTTATATTTTTTCTATTGCTCTCAACCGTGCGCTGTGCGCTCGGAAGTTTTCACCTACCTCGTTCTCGGTCGGTGCCTTCGACTTGAACGGGAGCCTGCCTCTCGGCTTTCTGCCGCAGACGCAAACGGGAAACTCGGGCGGGCAAATGCAGCCCTCGCAGAACTTATTGAACTTCTTTTTAACTATTCTGTCCTCAAGCGAATGGAACGTGATTATCGCTATTCTACCGGAGGGATTCAGCACGTCGAACATATCTTCAAGCGCCCTGTCGAGCTTTTCAAGTTCGCCGTTGACCTCTATTCTGAGAGCCTGGAAGGTCTTTCTTGCGGGATGTCCGTCCCTCTTCGCTTTCATCGGCATTGACGCCTTGATTATATCAACCAGCTCAAAGGTTGTTTCTATCGGCTTTTCCTGTCTCGCCTTGATGATATTCCTTGCAATCGACGGAGCAAATTTTTCCTCACCGTAGGTGTAAATGATTTTTTGCAATTCACTTTGCGAGGCGGTGTTGACAAGATCAGCCGCACTCATACCCTCCATACTCATCCGCATATCAAGCGGCG
>USJJ01000108.1 GCA_900554995.1 uncultured Ruminococcus sp.
CTTCTCGCTCTCCGGATTGTTTTTTGAATAGAACACCTGCGCGCCGCTGTATGACGGGCCGCCGTAGTGGTTCTGATGTATGCTCACGAACAGGGCGTCGGGCGTCTGTTCGATGATTTTCATTCTGTTTTTTATATCCGAGACCTTTTGCTGACGCACGGTTTTTGCGGAGTCGTCAGCTATATCGTCGTCCGTTTCGCGAGTCATGATGACATTATAGCCCGCCGTGTCAAGCATATCGCGCAGCTTCAGGGCTATGGACAGATTTATATCTTTTTCGACCGTTCCGTCCGCCGCAGTCGCACCGCCGTCCATGCCGCCGTGACCTGCGTCAACGATAATTGTCACGGTGCGAAGCGCATTTGAAGAGGCCCTGCGCGCATATCCGGAGCCGCGTGAGGATATCATCACGAAGCATATAATCATTATTACAACAGCCGCCGCGATACCGAGAGCGACGAGTCTTGAACGCTTTTTGAAATTTATCACCATACCGACACCCCCACAAAAGAATATGCGGAGAGTCGCGGCATTATTAGAACAGCGGCGGGCAAAATAGGAAAAAGGAGCTGAGAAAATGAAAGGAATAACAAAAATTATCGGCGGTCTTGCCATCGGGACGGTCAACTCCGTGCTCGGAGCCGGCGGCGGAATGATGATGCTTCTCGTGCTTACGAGTGTGCTGGGATATGAGCTTAAAACAGCGGTAGGAACGAGCGTGTTTATAATGTCAGTAACCGCCTTGACAGGATCTGTCAGTCACTTTGCGATAGGGGGTGCTCCCGATCCGCTTGCTCTTATTACGTGCGTAGTCAGCACGCTTGTTTTTGCGCTGATTGCGGCATTGATTGCAAACAAGGTTTCGGCAAAAACGTTGAACCGTGCAACCGGCGTGGTTCTCGTTGTGCTCGGAGCAACGATATTGACTGTAAACAAATTGAAAGTGTAATAAAAGCAGAATAAAATT
The DNA here is from genome assembly GCA_900554995.1 of uncultured Ruminococcus sp. Classification (GTDB taxonomy): domain Bacteria; phylum Bacillota; class Clostridia; order Oscillospirales; family Acutalibacteraceae; genus CAG-488. The sequence goes on from USJJ01000108.1 coordinate 968, forward strand.
TTGAACAGCGTCGTTTCCTTTGACACGGCGCTGTAATTATTGTATAATATAAAATAGTTTATTTGATCGGCAGGGGAGGCGGCGGTATGCCCGAATATAAATATGAATATCTCGGCTCGGGGATAAGGGTTGCCGTTTCCAAGGAGCACTCATTCGGAACGGACGCCGTGCTGCTTGCCGATTTCGCTTCGCCGAAAAGAAATGAAAAAGCCTGTGACCTCGGCACGGGATGCGGAATTATTCCTATGATCTGGTGCCGCAACGGTCAGGCAAAGGAAATAACGGCGGTCGAACTGCAGGAAAAGGGGTTTTTGCAGACCTGCGAATCAATAAGAATCAGCTCTGTCGAGGATAAGGTCAGAGCGGTTAACCACGATCTCAAGGATATTAAATCCGTGCTCGGTCACGCTTCGATGGATATTGTGACGATGAATCCGCCGTATAAAGCGGCTGACGCAGGAATAAAGAGCGTCGCAAAAGCTGAGCTTATTGCAAGGCACGAGGTCGAATGTAATCTTGACGATATCTGTTCGACGGCGGCGTATCTTCTGAATTTCGGCGGCAGGCTTTGTATGTGCAACCGTCCCGAAAGGCTCAGTGACACGATTGTTGCAATGAAAAATAACGGTATTGAGCCGAAAAGACTGCGCCTTGTCGCAAAAACGCCGTATACACGTCCGTGGCTTTTTCTGATTGAGGGAAGGAAGGGCGGAAAACCATTTATGAATATTGATCCGCTGTTGATAATGTACGGCGAGGACGGTGAGCTTTCAAAGGAAGTAACCGATATCTACGGTGAATATAAGGAGATCACAAAATGAGTAAATTATATGTTGTGGGAACGCCGATAGGCAATCTCGGCGACTTCTCCCCGCGTGCGGTTGAAACGCTTGAAAGCGTCGATTTTATTGCTGCCGAGGACACGAGAGTTACGTTGAAATTGCTGAACCGCTTCGGAATAAAGAAAAGTATGGTCAGCTATTTTGAGCATAACAAGAGAGAGCGTGGAGAAATGATCACCGCAAGGATACTCGGCGGGGAAACCTGTGCGCTTGTTACCGATGCGGGTATGCCGGCAATCTCCGATCCGGGCGAGGATCTTGTACGCCTTTGCCACGAAAAGGGGATAAAGGTGGAATCTGTTCCCGGTCCGTGTGCGTTCACGACAGCGCTTGCGCTTTCCGGATTCCCATCGGGACGTTTTACCTTTGAGGGCTTTCTCAGCGTGAATAAGCCGAGCAGACGGGAGCATTTACAGTCGCTTGAGAACGAGACAAGGACAATGCTCTTTTACGAGGCTCCGCATAAGCTGGGCGCAACGCTCAAGGATATGAATAAGGTGTTCGGCAACCGAGAAATTGCGATTGTCCGTGAGATCACCAAGATTCACGAAGAGGTCATCAAAACCACTCTCGACGAGGCGGTTGAAAAATATGCCGACGGAAGCGTAAAGGGCGAGATCGTTCTTGTTATCAAAGGTGCCGAAAAGGAAACGTCGGACGACAGTATGACGCTTGAACAGGCAATTGAATGTGCACGCCAAAGCGTTCAAAACGGTATGAGCGTCAGCGAAGCTGCGAAGCAGTCGGCAAAGCTGTCGGGATTCAAGAAAGGCGATATCTACAAAGCACTGATTTAGCGGATCTTTTTCCGTGATACAGCCAAAACCCCTTTCGGCATATAACAATATAGCCTTCGAGGTGCTTTGACTGTCTAACGAAAAAATCTCTCGCTAAAGTAAGTATAGGTATCTTTTTCCGTGATACAGCCAAAACCATCTCGCAAAAATTTTAGATTGCCCACAGTACATTTTCTCTTGGGGCAGTACAACTTCTAAACTGCAAAATGCACTGTGAGCAATTTTAATGCAGTCTCAAAAAGATTCAGATTTTAGATATTAGATATTAAGTTTATATATCTGATCTGAATGAATAATATAAGCAGAAAAGAGGATTCAGAAAATGAGTATGTTCCAATACATTGCACAGCACCCGTGGGTGGGAGCTGCACTTGTTCTTTTGATCGCACTGACGGTGTTCGTATGGTGCAAGGCGATTACCTCGGGCAAAAAGCGCAATGAAGAAAGAGAAAAAATTATTGCCGATCTTGAGAGGGAAAAGGCACTCAGAAACGAGTTCAGAAATCCCGACGAATCGACCTTTTCGGAGGATAAGGACGATTACCGATTGATTGTCGGAATGTGTGCCAATGTTCAGATGAGGCTCGAAAAAGCGTCGAATATGAATGCGGCTTTCAGTGAGCTTTCAGAGGTTAAGAAAAATACTTACTGCCTCGGATATGTGTTTGAGGACAGCAAAAATAAGCTGTCAGAATATTTCAGGTCGAACGGCGAACCGCTTCTTTCCGCATCGAAAAATGCCGTGAATGAGGTTATCGGCGGTGACTTCGGCGAGATATTCAATAAGGAGTTCGTTATGCTTGACGAGAATGATGAGACAACCTCTGTGGATAACGATTTGCTTTCGAAATATGACGATCAATTCAGCAATCTGATCTCGGAAAAAGGCGCGGAAATATACAAAAAAACGGCAGAGTATATTCGTTCAAACAAGGATGAATTTCTTGCCTGAAAAAATTTTTTTAAAAATTTACCATTTACCTATTGACAAAGTAGGTAAATGGTGTTATTATATCACCGACATAAAAAATGAGGCGAAAACAAAGGAGGTAAAACGATGAAAAAGGTACTTAATTTCTGTACGATGTGTGCCGAGTGCTGTATGTGCGCTATTGTTGTTATACCCTCTTTTTCGGTTTCAAAATGACTGACAATTCAGTCGGAAACCGAAAGGCTTTTTGAGCTTTTCGGTTATTTTTTTAGGAAGTGATTTTGTGCGATTTATCTACGGTAAGATGTTGAGAAGTAACATCAGATTCGGACGATGTATGAGCTGACATTCTTATTCATCTAAAACAATTTTACAATATTTAATTTAATTTTAAGGAGATAATTATTATGTCAAAGATTTATACATCGGCAGATCAGCTTATCGGAAAAACACCCCTTCTTGAACTCACACACATTGAAAAGAAATACGGACTCAAGGCGAAAGTGCTCGCAAAGCTTGAGTATTTCAATCCTGCCGGAAGCGTAAAAGACAGAGTTGCGCTTGCCATGATTGACGAGGCGGAAAAAAGCGGAAAGCTTCGCCCGGGCTCGGTTATAATAGAACCCACAAGCGGCAACACCGGCATAGGCTTGGCGTCTGTTGCGGCGGCAAGAGGATATAAAATTATCCTCACAATGCCCGAGACCATGAGCGTTGAGCGCCGCAATCTTTTAAAGGCGTACGGCGCACAAATTGTGCTGACTGAGGGCGCAAAGGGCATGAAGGGCGCAATTGCAAAGGCTGAGGAGCTTCTTTCCGAAACTCCGGGCGGATTTATCCCGAGCCAGTTTACAAACCCCGCAAACCCCGAAGCGCACAGAAAAACAACCGGCCCCGAAATCTGGAACGATACGGACGGAAAAGTTGATATTTTCGTTGCCGGCGTAGGTACGGGCGGCACGGTTACGGGCGTGGGCGAATATTTAAAATCCAAAAACCCGAATGTTAAGGTTGTTGCAGTGGAGCCCGCAACATCGCCCGTTCTTTCAAAGGGCGTTGCAGGTCCTCACAAAATACAGGGCATAGGCGCAGGCTTTGTTCCCGAAACGCTCAACACCAAGATTTACGATGAGGTTATAGCCGTTCAGAACGAAGACGCTTTCAAAACCGGAAAAGAAATTGCAAGACGCGAGGGCGTTTTGGTCGGCATTTCGTCGGGAGCTGCGGTATTTGCGGCGGCAGAACTTGCAAGAAGACCCGAAAACCGCGGAAAAGTTATTGTAGCTTTACTGCCCGACACCGGAGACAGATATCTCTCAACACCGATGTTTGAAGACTGATGAGGTGAAATAATGAAAATTTCAACAAAAGGCCGCTATGCAATCCGCATGATGCTTGACCTTGCCATGCATGCCGAGGAGGAATACATTCCTTTAAACGACATCGCGGAGCGGCAGGGTATTTCAAAAAAATATCTGGAGCAGATTGTGCCTGTTTTAAACAGTGCCGGTTTTCTCAAAACCAACAGAGGCTACCGCGGCGGCTATATGCTCAGAAAGGCGCCGGAGTGTTACACCGCCGGCGAAATTCTCCGATGTACCGAGGGCAGCCTTGCCCCGGTGCTGTGTGCGGAGCAGTCTCCGCCCGACTGTCCGCGTGCGCAGGGTTGTATGACGCTGCCGCTGTGGCGCGGACTTTATAAGGCGGTGGAGGATTATCTTGATTCGGTTACGCTGCGCGATTTGATTGAGGAGTATACAGAGCGCGGAGCAAACGACTACGTAATATAGGAGCTCACGCTTGTTCGCTCCTAAAACGACAGCAAGCAGTCGTTTTAACTTACATTCGGCGCTCCGCTTACGAAATGCGTTGCATTTCTACCCTCATATAGGAA
>USJJ01000109.1 GCA_900554995.1 uncultured Ruminococcus sp.
GTGGAAGAAGAAATACCATCTGTCTTGAAGGTGACGGAAGTATAATGATGAATCTCCAAGAGCTTCAGACCATTGTTACCAACAATCTTCCGATCAAGATTTTCCTTATCAACAACAGCGGCTATCACAGTATCAGAATAACGCAGAACAATCTTTTTAAGGATCACACAAAAGTAGGTATCGGCCCCGAAAGCGGCGATCTCTCGTTCCCGAATTTCAAGAAAATTGCGGAGGCATTCGGATATCCGTATTTCAGCGCAAAAAGCAATAAAGAAATGCAGGATACCGTTAAAGAAACTCTTGCAGTCGACGGCTATGCTTTCTGCGAAATCTTCACGGATACAAAGCAGGTTTGGGAGCCTAAGAGCAGCACTAAACGTCTCCCCGACGGAACTCTTGTCAGTCCTCCGCTTGAGGATCTTGCTCCGTTCCTTGACAGGGACGAGCTCCGAAAAAATATGTATATTCCGTTGATAGAAGAGTGATTTTATGAAAAAAGCAGTAATCACAGGGGCGACAGGCTCAATCGGTCACGCCCTGATTGATAAACTTTTAAGAGAGGGCGTCGATGTCACCGTACTGTATCACAAGGGGTCGCCGAGAATCTCCGCGATCCCCGACAGCGAGCACATCAAAAAAATTCCCTGCTCGCTCGATGAGATGAAATCACTTATCCCGAACGAAAAAGACTATGACGTTTTCTATCATCTTGCCTGGGCAGGCACAACGGGGGCGGCTCGTGACGACGCCGATCTTCAGCTTAAAAATATCGAATACACCCTTGATGCCGCAGAGCTTGCGAAACGAATGTGCTGCCGTAAATTTATCGGTACAGGCTCGCAGGCGGAGTATGGACTCAGCGACAAGCCGTTAACCCCCGACACACCGACATTCCCGTTCACAGGCTACGGTATGGCAAAGCTGGCGGCAGGTCAACTGACCAAGCTCAAATGCCGCAAGCTCGGAATTGATTTCTCGTGGGTACGGATTCTCAGCGTGTATGGGGAATATGATCCCGAGAAATCCGTAATCAAATCTGCAATCGACAAATTCACCCACAACGAGAGAGCCGGATTCAGCAAAGGCGAACAGCTTTGGGATTTTCTCAACGCAAAGGATGCGGCAAACGCACTTTACCTGATCGGCTGTGACAGCGAACATAACGAAAGCGTTTATTGTCTCGGCAGCGGCAAATCCGCACCGCTCAGAGAATACATAGAAACAATACACAAACTTTGCAAAAGCCGATCTGAAATTGACTTCGGCGCTGTGCCGTATTCAAAAAATCAGGTTATGTTTTTGCAGGCGGATATTTCCGCACTCACGAACGACACGGGATTCATTCCGACAATTGGTTTTGAGGACGGAATAAAAGAACTTTTGGATTGAGGGACGTTTATGAAAAAAATCAGCATTTTAATTCCGTGCTATAACGAGGAGGAAAACGTTGTTCCGATCAGCGATGCGGTTGTAAAGGAGCTTGACAAAAGCCTGCCCGAATATGACTATGAAATTCTCTTCATTGACAACGATTCCAAGGACAATACCCGTCCTCTTCTTCGTGAAATATGCGCAAAAAATCCGAAAATCAAAGCGATTTTCAATGCCAAAAATTTCGGTCAGTTCAACTCCCCCTATTACGGAATGTTACAGACGACGGGCGACTGCACGATTTGTATGTGCTGTGATTTTCAGGATCCGGTCAGTATGATTCCGAAGTTCGTTCACGAGTGGGAGAACGGTTATAAAATTGTCTGTGCAATTAAGACGACAAGCAAAGAGAACAAGCTCATCAGATTTATGCGTACCTGCTATTACAAGCTCATAAAAAAGATGAGTGACGTTGAACAGATTGAACATTTTACGGGCTTCGGTCTTTACGATAAATCCTTTATTGAGGTGCTCAGGAATCTCAAGGATCCGACCCCGTTTCTCAGAGGAATTGTTGCGGAGCTCGGTTACAGGCGAAAGGATATACCCTATGAGCAGGAAAAGCGCAGAGCGGGAAAGACGCATAACAATTTCTACACTCTTTATGATGCGGCGATGCTCAGCTTCACTTCCTATACGAAGATCGGACTGCGTATAGCAACATTTTTTGGCATAGGCGTAGGCATTATCAGCTTTTTAATCGGTATGGTTTATCTGATACTCAAGCTGATTATGTGGGATAACTTCCCGATGGGAATGGCACCTGTGCTCATCGGTATGTGCTTCCTCGGAAGCGTGCAGCTTTTCTTTATCGGACTTCTCGGCGAATATGTTCTCAATATAAACACAAGAGTTATGAATCGCCCGCTTGTCATTGAGGAAGAACGAATCAATTTTGAATAAAATCAACGGTCTGTATTTCTTTCGAGATACAGGCCGTTTTTTCGCTTATTCGGTTGTCTGTTCAGCCGCTTTCTCGGCTTTGTGCCTCTCCCATCCGCAGGACTTAATAAAAGAATCCATCGACTGAACTCTTACGCTGACAGCTCTTCCGCTCGCAGAATACTCTAACATCGGATCTTCATCGGTCAGGTTTTCGAAACAGATATACGAAATCTTTTTATCCGCATTATTTATTCCGATAAAAACAACCTTTTCAAACACTGTCGAACGGCTGCTGTCAACAATAATAAACTTGTACCCGTCATAATTGAACGATCCACGCTCGGTGCTCGGGTAGGTGTATGTCAGCGTATCACCCTCGCCGTACTTCGACAAATCCGCAACATTTTTCCAATATGTCGCCGCATCATATTGAATTATCACAGTTGCGCTTTTGCTTCTCTTTTCTCTGTTAAATGTATAGTATTGCACATCAATCGCATCGTCAATATCCGAAAGCCTCGGCATATCGGAAAAGCCCTCGACCGTTTCATTATAAAGGGCAGCATTTTCAATATATTTAGGCTGAGGAGACGCTATAACTGCGATCGTAAAGCTTGTCGCCAAAAATCCGAAAAGAATTGTAAACATCGCAAGCGTATTTGCAATCCACTTCTTTTTGATGCTGACTTTTTCAATTATTGCATTGATGATAATTATCAACACAATACATCCGACGCTTACCAGCGGTAAATCGAGAGACTCGTCCCTTTTGATTTGGGTATACATTCCGACGCCGACAAATACCGTCAGAAGAATCAGCATCAAATTGCCGCTCAATCTTTCGTTTTTCATTTTCTTTTCCCCGCTTCGTCTTTAAAAATACTCCGGGAAAGCAATTTTCAATGTATTCAATATTCTGACATCCGGGCGAATGTAATTATTATAAAAATCAAAATTTTCATTTTCGATTTTATGAATCATATCGACATTGTCAATTACTTTTGAAATATTGTTTGTTAATGAATACGCATCATTATATTCAATGAAATTAATACCGTTTTGCGGATTCCCCTCAACCAGATAAGCGAACGGATCGGTCATAAATGCCCGCCCTGCCGCAAAGGTTTCTCCGTATCTTGCCCCAACACATCCGTGCAGTCCTTTTGACAGAACATTTATGTAATTGCCTTTCAAAGAATTAAGATAACCCTCTCGTGTTTCTATTCTCGGATCATGTGTAATTAAATCCGGAGCAAGCTCCCGGCTGTCCTCACTGTCTCCGAGTCCTCCGACAAATCGTTCGCCGAACTCATTTTTCAACATCCTTACACATTCAATTCTCTGCTTATCGATCTCAGAAAACATTTGGTTCTGTTTTTCCGCTTTCTCCTTTGCCGTTTCATAATCCAGCTCGGAATAGACCTGCATAATTCCTTCCGGCGTCACGTGACCGTTCCACAGCCTCGTCCAAAAAAGAATATTGTAATTGTCAAAATGGTTGTGACTTTCAAACTTTTTATAATCGAGAATTTTTCTGCGTTTCTGCTTTGTCAGCGTCTGAAAAACATACTCTTTATAGCGGCGATTTTTTAATGCGTCACTTATGTTCGCCTTTTCAAAATAATTTCCGGCGCACGTACATTCATAAGCAATAGCCAAAGGAAGAAATTTATTCTTATTTCTCAGTTTCAAAGCAAAGTTCGGATCATAGCTCGATTTAAAATAATAATCCAGCCTGTCCAACTGTGCGTCAAACAATTCGGGAATATTAATGCTTTGGTAACCGTCGGACATATCATAAGCTATTGTTTTTCCGTCCGCCTTAAGTTCCACGATCATACGGTCGGGATAGCGTCCGTCGGCTCTGAAATTCTTATCCATTGAAACGGATTTTACCTTTAAAATTCCGTCTTTTTCCAGAATTTTAAAGCCGGTAAAGATAGACGAGAGTGTCCACATCCAGCAACAGGTATTATCAAAAGACAGATTACATTCCAATTTTTTCATAGAATTACCTTTTCTTCCCAAATATATTTCTCTGCATTTCCGCCATTTTTTTGCGGCGTAATTGTGTTTCATCGGCGTCAATTATAAAGCCGTTTTCTGTTTTCTCCATTACGTCGCCCTCACGGATTCCCTTTGGCAGCTCGTCAAGCTTCAGCTTCAGAACGTTGCCGTCGTCGCCCTCGCAAATGACGATGTTTTCCTCAATTCTGTCTATCGAATACTTCATCTTATTACCTTTATACGGTCGTCGAATCTCGGCTTTTCTTCGGGCTTCTCATCGGGATAGCCGATCGCTATTGCAATAAGGAATTTGTAGCTTTCGGGGATATCCCACGCCCTTTTCCACTTGTTACCCTCGGCATTTCCGTCAGCAAAAAGTGTGCCTACGCTTGCGATTATACAGGTTCCAAGTCCGAGGCCCTGTGCTGCAATGCAGATATTTTCGCACATAATTCCGCCGTCCATATAGCTCTCATTCTCTGCGAAAAGAACCGCAAAGGTCGGAGCATTGTGGTAAACCGGATTCACATCCCAACGGGTGTAAGCAGGTGTATCGTAGCCGACAAGTTCCTTAAAATCGGTGTTCATTTGGTCAAGCATTTCCTTGTTTTGAATAAAACGGACATGGCAGGGCTGCATATTTCTTCCGCTCGGCGCCTTCTTTGCCGCCTGCATGAGCAGGTCGAGCTGTTCGTCCGTTATCTGCTCTTTTTTATATGATCTTATCGTCTGTCTTTCAAGAATCGCTTTAATTACCTCGTTCATTTCGATACCTCTCAATCAGCTTTTTTCTTGTAACAATATTATAAATTGTCGATCCGCCGAAGCAAATCACCGCGCCTGTAAGTACACCCAACAGAGCACCGATAGAAGTCCACTTTCCGAGCACCTCAGCCAGCAGAACAAAAAACACTGCGATTGCGGTAAGCAACGCAAATACCTTGACCGCAAACATAGGTAGCTGCGGAGTGCAGCACGGTGCAATGCTGAAAATATAGGTTTTGACCGGCTCGGCGAGCGGCTTATTGCAAACATCGCCGTAGCTTACAGTGTATGTTTTAT
>USJJ01000110.1 GCA_900554995.1 uncultured Ruminococcus sp.
GTAAACACAGCAGCGCATGGTGGGTTCAGTCCCGGGAACGATCGTCTTGGGGATATCCAGCACATGTTCCATCAGCGTGCCGTTCCAAGACTCCCGGGCCACCTCACGCAGCACCTTGTATTTCAAATGTTGTACTTTGGTATCAAACTTACGCATTCCGCTGCACCATCCTCGTTGTTTTAGAAATAGCTTACCTTGATCCGCTTACCCATTTTCTTCAGACATTCGGACAGATCCTTCACCAGATTCATCTTGATGGAGAAGGTAATGGGCAGGTCTGGGTTCTGGTGGGCAGGGTTGATGGCCCGGCCCACGTAGAAGTTGATATCCGTGGCTTCCTCAAAGAGCAGGCGGCTGATCTGGGACGCGCCGTCGTTCTTGAAGGCCCACTGTTCGTAGCTTTCGTTATCCTGCAGGTAGTCCTGAGCGTACTCCAGCACCTTATTGACGGTAATGACGCCTTCGGTGACCAGATCCACGCCTTCGATCTCCGCGATGGGCGGCACGTCGGAGGCCTCGAATTTGAGGGTGGTTTTCAGGGGCTTATGCAGGTACTTGGCCGCGATGGTGGATGTAGTTCCGCCGCAGACGATGTGCTTGCCTTCCTTGGAGAAGAACAGCGCCATCATCCGGTTGACGTCGTCGCGGTCGCGCGGGGGACCGAACAGCAGATTCATCGGTACGCGCCGCCGCACCTTGACCACGCAGGCGGTCGCGTCATCTCCGGGCTTCTTTGCATAGAGGCGGTTAACCTCGTCTATGAGGATGGTGGACAGCGTTTTGGCTGTGTAGCCGACCTGCGCCACGTTTTCCATGAAGGAGATAATGTCCTCCCGCTTCCAGCCGAAGTTGTATGCCATGCCGATGCCGGCGTGGGGGCAACCGTCGCTCATAGCGACGAACAGATCCCCCTCCCGGAGTTTGATTTCGGATTTGTATATCTTTTTGCCGTCGATGTTCATTTCGGTGCGGGGGTAATCGTAATTGGCACCGTCCCGCAGGAGGATGACCATCGGGTTGTCATACTGGATCAGCTCCATTTCGCTGTTGTTTACCAGATGCAGGATGGTGAAGGTCGAGTAAGCCACGCCGCGCACCGAACAGATCGGCAGCGTCTCGGCAATGGTCTGCACGCAGTCCTCCAGCGACAGCCCCTGCGCCATCATGGTGGAGATGATCTTGCTGGTCAGCGTGGACAGGATGCTTGCCTTGACGCCGCTGCCCAGTCCGTCCGCCAGCACGATGACCATGGAATCCTCGCCCTGCTCCACCACGTCCACATGGTCGCCGCAGAGCTGTTCGCCCTCGTGATTTATACTTTTCCAGCCGATGTCAGCACAAAGATTATTCATCGCTGATCGACTCCTTTAATTTAGTAAGCGCAATTTTTGTTTCCGCCGCAGTTTCACCGAGAAGTGATGCAATCTCCTGAACGATTCTCATCTGGTTATCGACAACCCTGTCGGCAATTTCAACTGTCTGGTGGCTTATCTTCTCCTTTCGCTCACGCTGATTCTCTTCCTCGGTAACGTCACGGAGAATACAAACCAGCAGTCTGTACTCCTTATCATAAAGGATGGATTCCTCAACATATTTTTCATACTCCGCAAGATATGTTCTCTTATTGTGAATACTTCTTCCGCTGTTGAGAACCTTGAGAAAATCCGTCGGGTCAAGGATTCTTACCACCTGATCGCCGAGAACAACCGATGCGTTGCGGACGTTGATAATCTTCAGTGCCGCCTGGTTGATCTGCTGAACCTCCAGCTTTTCGTTGAGAACAATAAGCCCGTTCGGCGTGTTGCGCACGATTGTATCCGAGAAGCTCTCCGCCTTATCCTTAAGGTAAGGCAGACACATTGAAATTTCCGCTTTACCCTGAAGAATCGCAACCGCCTTTTCACGGCAAGTGTTATAGCCGCAGGAACCGCAGTTCAACTCATCCGAGGGCTTCATTTTACCCATCTGACGAAGTGTGTCACGGATCTCAGCCTCCGATGGTTGCTGAAGCTTTCTTTCAATAAACGTAAAATTCTTCTTCATTGTAAGCGGATCGGGTGAGTCAACCTCAAAGTCCTTTTCTCCCGCAAACTTTGAAACGGAAGCATAGTCACGAACAGGCGAACGGTGGAATTTTTCCATAACGGGGCCGCCGACGCAACTTCCCGAGCAAGCCGACATCTCAATGAAACAGCCGTGCATACCGCCTCTTTCAATGTCGTGCAGAGCGGCGATACAATTCTCCGTTCCGTCAATCGCCATATATGTGTAACCTGTATTCTCGGTATTCATCGTTTTGAGAATACCTCCCGTTGTCGGGAAGAATCTTGCACGACTGTTTTCGTCGTGATCCATCTCAGGCTTGAGCTCGATATTCTGTGCCTTGAGCCAATTTGTAATCTCGTCAAAGGTCAGAACCGCATCAACAATGCCCTCGTAATACTGTGCCTCGTCCTTCTTCGCAACGCAGGGACCGATAAATACGGTCTTCGCATTCGGGATTCTCCTCTTGATATCCTTACAGTGAGCCTGCATCGGAGAAAGAACATCCGCAAGATACGGCAATTCAGCCGGGAAATATTTTTGTATAAGCAAATTAACAGAGTGACAGCAGGAGGAAATGATTATATCGTGCGTTTTCTCCTCTATCATTCTTTCATATTCATTTTTAACTAATGTTGCACCGATAGCAGTTTCCTCAACGTCATAGAAGCCGAGCTGCTTAAGTGCCTCCCTCATTGCGCCTATGCCGACGCCCTCGTAATTTGCAATAAATGACGGAGCGAGACTGACGACAACGGGATCTCCGCTTTGCAGGAGAACCTTGACCTTTTCGGTCTCGTCAACGATCTGCTTAGCGTCCTGCGGGCAGACTACGAAGCACTGACCGCACATTATACACTCATTGCCGATTATATATGCCTGATTACCGGAAAAGCGAATGGATTTGACCGGACAGTGACGAATACACTTGTAACAGTTTTTACAGTTGGATTTTTTCAGAGTCAGACATTCCATATCCGTTATTTCCTCTCTTCGTTTATTTTGTTAAGTACCTTGTCATTGAAAAAGCCGCTGAAATTCTCGGGTGTAACTCCCGTAAAGACATCGTCGTCAACGGTAATTGTCACACCGACACGATTGCACTTGCCGGTACAGAAACTACCGGCAAGTGTAACCTCGTCATCCAGCTTATTTTCGGCAATAGCTTTCTGAAAAAGCTCTACCAATTTTTCTGACCCTTTCAAATGGCAGGAAGAACCCACGCAAATTTGAACGATCATTTATTTCACACCTTTGCAAGAACGTTTTCGTTAAAGAAATCTTTTACTGTATCCGGCGAAACCGAGAAGAACTTATCGTCAACGGTAACGCAAACTCCCTGCTGGCATTTGCCCATACAGAAGGTGCCGCCGAGCTCAACCTTATCGCTGAGTCCGTTTTCGTGAATAAGATACTGAAGCTGCTCAACAACCTGGCGTGAGCCTTTGATATGGCATGATGAGCCGATACAAACCGTAATCTTCATAGTATGTGTCCCCCTATTTAATCCTTGATAATCTTTTTTCGGTTATCCTATGTTGTCCGCCGACCGGTCCACGGGATTCTCGGTCTTTGAACCGACCGGCGGCTGTCATTAAAATGCACTGTCGCACAATTGAGTCGTGCGGTGCAGCCTTAATTATTCGTAGTCAACAACGTCAATCCAAGAGTGCAGGAACTCACGCTCCGCCTCGTTGCCCTTGACGGTCTGAGAAGCCGCTACGATAGGCATCCATTTCTGGACATACTGCTTTGCTGTGTTGCTTCTCTCGCAGAAGAGATCAAGATACTTCTTTGCGCCGTCGATATCGCCGTTGAGCCAGAAAAGAAGGTACGTTCTTGCGGCGTCGGCAGATGCATTACCCTGAGTTGCGTGCGACCAGTCGAGGATATACGGTGTGCCGTCCTCGGTGATGATGATGTTTGTCGGGTTGAAGTCGCCGTGGCAAACCTTGTTGTGCTTGGGCATACCCTCAAGACGCGTATGCAGGTCATAACGAACGGTTGCCGAAAGGTCTGTCTCGCTGATCTTTCTGTTCATCTTGTCCTTGAGCTTTGTAAGTCCCTTGCAGGTCTTGCTGTGCATCTGGAGCTGGAGATCAACAAAAAGGCTGAGATACTCGTCCTTCTTCTCCGGGTTCTCTTCCATCAGGCGGGCAAGAGTTTTGCCCTTGATGAACTCGGAAACGATAGTCCACTTGCCGTCAATAACCGTAACCTCAAGAATCTTCGGGATATTGAGTCCCGTCTCCTCGATGCGAGCCTGATTAAGCGCCTCATTGAGGACATCCGCCTTTGAGAAATCCTCGTTGAAAACCTTGAGACAGCGGTCGCCGTCACGGTAGACTGTCTTGTCGGTTCTGACCGCAATAATTCTGTCCAAATTCATATATAATCCTCCTTACTCTTTGCTCTTGCCGTTTTCTGCTCTGCGATAAGCCTTTTTGAAGTCGTGCTTATCGTCCGAAGCCTCAAAATCGGCTGCTGTGGGTTTATCTTCTTCGGTAAAATGTTTATTACCGTAGTATGCGTTGAGATACATCTGCTTGATTTCACTCATAAGCGGATAGCGAGGATTTGCGCCTGTGCACTGGTCATCGAACGCCTGCTCCGTCATTGCGTCAAGACGGTCAAGGAAGTCTTTCTCGTCAACGCCGTAATCACGGATTGTTGCCTTGATACCGACTCTCTCCTTGAGAGCGTTGATAGCATTGATAAGATTCTCCAGGCTTTCCTTATCGTTCTTGCCGCCGAATCCGAGAGCTCTTGAAACCTCGGCATAACGTGCAAGAGTATGAGGATGATCGTACTGTGAGAAAGTACCCATCTTTGCCGGAGTTTCGGATGCATTGAAGCGGAGAACCTCTTCAATCATAAGTGCGTTTGCAATACCGTGCGGGAGGTGATGGAATGCACCGAGCTTATGAGCCATTGAGTGACATACGCCGAGGAATGCGTTTGCGAAAGCCATACCTGCCATTGTTGCGCAGTTTGCCATCTTCTCACGAGCCTCGATATCTGTCTGACCATTGTCGTATGCACGGGGCAGATACTCAAAGATTCCCTTAAGAGCCTGAATTGCAAGACCGTCTGTATAGTCCGTTGCCATCATTGAAGCATAAGCCTCAAGTGCGTGAGTAACGGCGTCGATACCTGATGCTGCGGTAAGTCCTTTCGGTGCGCTCATATGGAAATCGGGATCAATGATTGCCATATTCGGAAGAAGCTGATAGTCGGCAAGCGGATACTTAACGCCTGACTTCTCGTCAGTGATAACAGCGAACGGAGTAACCTCGGAGCCTGTACCTGCCGAAGTCGGAATAGCTATGAAGTATGCCT
>USJJ01000111.1 GCA_900554995.1 uncultured Ruminococcus sp.
GATATCTTTGATGCCGTAACAGACGAGCGTCTTGCCCGTGAGCTTGTTGAGCAGAGAAAGGCAGAGGCAAAGGAAGAGCAGTTTAAGTCTGTTCAAAAGGTTACTCTTGATAATCTCTTTGATTCACTCAAGGAAGGCGAAATGAAGGAGCTTAACATAATCGTTAAGGCTGACGTCCAAGGCTCGGCTGAGGCTGTTAAACAGAGCCTCGAGAAGCTCTCAAACGAGGAAGTCAGGGTTCGTGTTATCCACAGCGGAGTCGGTGCTCCGAGCGAATCCGATGTTATGCTTGCAAACGCTTCCGACGCAATTATCGTCGGCTTCAATGTTCGTCCCGACCCGGTTGCTATAAACCTTGCAGAGCGTGACGGCGTTGAGATGAGGATGTACAGAATTATCTACGACTGCATCGAGGAGATTCAGGCGGCTATCAAGGGTATGCTTGCTCCGAAATTCCGTGAGGTTGAGCAGGGCCGTGCCGAGGTCAGAAACGTTATTACGATTTCCTCCGTCGGCAAAATTGCAGGCTGCTATGTTCTTGACGGAAAGATTACAAGAAATTCAAAGGTTCGTGTTGTCCGTGACGGCATCGTACTTGCTGTTGACGATATCGCTTCACTTCGCCGCTTCAAGGACGATGTGAAGGAGGTCGCTTCAAACTATGAGTGCGGTATCGGTCTTACAAAGTTCTCCGACATCAAGGAGGGCGACATCTTTGAAGCCTACACTGTCGAAGAATACAGAGATTAAGAGGTAGCTTATGGCAGGTTACAGAATAGACAGAGTATCCGAGGATATTAAGCGTGAAATAATTGCGGTTATCAGAGAACTTAAGGATCCGAGGGTAATGGATAAAATGCTTACCGTGGTGAGGGTGGAAGTCAGCTCCGACGCCTCCTACGCTAAGGTTTATATCAGCGCAATGGAGGGGCTTGACGTTGCTAAGGAGGCAGTCAAGGGTCTCAAGAGTGCAACGGGATATATCCGCAGAGAGGTCGGCAAGCGGCTTCACCTGAGGAAAACTCCCGAGCTTAGCTTTGTTGCCGATGATTCCATCGAGCACGGTATGCATATTGTTAAGATTATGGATGATTTGAGGACTGAGGACTAATGGTTATCAATCTTGAAACGGCGGTTGAATTTTTAAAATCAAGGGACAATTTTTTGATATTGACCCATTCGCACCCGGACGGAGATACGCTCGGTTCGGCTTTTGCGCTCAAATATGCGCTTGAAGCCTTCGGCAAAAGGGCGAACGTAAAATGCAATGACACGGTTGCGAAAAAATTTGACTATCTCGGAAAAGTCTGCGAGGATGAGTGCGCTTTTGACACACTCATTGCAGTCGATGTGGCTGACACAAAGCTGCTCGGTAAGGACTTTGAGGAAAAATTCGCCGACAGGATTGAGCTTTGTATTGATCACCACGGTTCAAACCGTATGTTTGCCGAAAGAACATTGCTTGATGCGAATGCTGCGGCGGCATGCGAAATAGTTCTTGAGGTTATTCACGCTCTCGGTGTAAAGCCGACAAAACGGATTGCGGATTGCATTTACACGGGAATTTCAACCGATACAGGCTGCTTCCGCTATTCAAACGTCACCCCGCGCACAATGCGTATGGCGGCGGAAATGATTGAATGCGGCGCTGACAATGTGACGATAAATACGGTTATGTTTGAAACGAAAACGAGAACATACGTTGCGCTTGAAAAGCTGGCGGTCGGAGGAATGAAGATGTTCCTTGACGGTAAATGCGCGCTGATAACGGTTACTCAGGACATGTACCGTCAGAGCGGCTCGGACGAGAGTGAGGTTGACGCAATTGCTTCGCTTCCGAGGCAGATTGAGGGCGTATTGGTCGGTGTTACAATGCGTGAACGCAAGGACGGAAGCTATAAGATCTCAATGAGAAGCAACCGCCCGATCAACGTTTCGGAAATCTGTGCGGCAATGGGCGGCGGCGGACATCCGCAGGCGGCCGGCTGTCAGGTAGACGGACCGCTTGAAACTGCAACAGAAACGGTCATACGGAATGTAAAGAATTATATCGAAAGATTATAACGCAAGAGGCAGGTCGTTTGACCTGCCTTTAAAATATTAGGTCAAAGCGGAATAAGCACCTTTCGCAAATGTCAAAGAAAAATTTTTATGATTTTTACAAAAAACGAGATAAAACGAGAAAGAAAAAGAAAAAATCAGAAAAAAAGAGATATAAAAAGCTAATTTCGTAAAACTAAACGTCAATATCCAGATTTGACCTTTTCTGACCTTTGACAAATGGTCAGGGAAGGTCTATAATTTGACTTGTCAAAAGGTCAAAGAAAGTCAAAGTCAAAGGAGATGATGATATGAGCATGAGCAATGAGATCGCCAAACTGATCCTCGATATGCTCAGCGACGACGGTGAAACGGAGATTCAGAGAAACGAGATGGCTCAGCACCTCGGATGCGTTCCAAGTCAGATCAATTACGTCATATCCTCAAGATTTACTCCCGAGCAGGGATATATCGTAGAAAGCAGGCGCGGAGGCGGCGGATACATCAAGATCACCAGAGCGAAATATGACAGCAAAACGTCAATGCTTATGCACGTTATAAATTCGATCGGCGATTCGATTGATGAGTCAAGCTGCAAAGCGCATATATATAATCTGAATTATCAGAACATTTTGTCTCCGGAAATTTCAAAGCTAATGCTTGCGGCAACAAACGAAAGATGCCTGCGTGATGTGCCGCCGGAGCTGAGAGACAAGGTAAGGGCATCAATATTTAAACAATTGTTATTAGCAAATCAGTAACCACGAAAGGATGATTTATATGTTGTGTCAGAATTGCGGTAAAAACGAAGCTACCACTCATGTTAAGCGTGTTGTAAACGGCGACACGACCGAAATGCACCTTTGTCAGAATTGCGCCGAGCATCTCGGCTACGGAGACTTGTTCTCCGGCTTCGGCTTTGATCTCGGCAATATCTTCTCCGGAATTTTGGGTGAGGATATGCCGCTTCTCAGCTCGGCTCACGAGGAAAAATGTCCGAAATGCGGATACACCTTCTCGGATATAGTTAAAAACGGACGTCTCGGCTGCGCCGATTGCTACAGAAAGTTTTACGACAGACTTCTGCCGAGTTTGCAGAGGATTCACGGTAAAATAAAACACACCGGCAAGCAGGCAACAATGGTTCCCCACGTTGCCGAGGAGGATAAGACTCCGAAAATCGACCCGATAATGAAGCTCAAAGAGGATATGCAAAAAGCGATTGATGAACAGAACTTCGAGCAGGCGGCAGTCCTCAGAGACAGAATAAAAGAAATGGAGGCAGGCAATAATGAATAAGTGGTATATTGAAAACGGCGACCAGGGCGATGTTGTCATCAGCACACGAGTTCGCCTTGCAAGAAACCTTGAAGAATATCCGTTTCCCTGCCGACTTACCGTTAAGGGTAAAGAAAAGGTTTGTGAGGAAATCAAAAACGCCGTGCTCAGTGACGATCATTGGGGCTTCGGCTTCACATGGATGAAGGATTTCACCCGTTCACAGGCTGTATCGCTTGCCGAACGTCATCTTGTCAGCCCCGAATTTGTTTCCGACAGAGCCGGCAGAGGCTTGCTCCTGACGGACGACGAAGCAATAAGCATTATGCTCTGCGAGGAGGATCACATCAGACTTCAGGTTATGATGGCAGGTCTCGCACTCAAGGAGGCATACAGTGTTGCCGACAAGGTTGACAACATAATAGGCAGCAAGCTTAACTACGCATACGATGACAGAATCGGTTATTTGACCCAGTGCCCGACCAATCTCGGCACAGCGATGAGAGCCTCCGTCATGCTTCACCTGCCCGCCTTGACCCGCTGCGGTCAGATTGGCAAGCTTGCCGCAACCGTATCAAAGCTCGGACTTGTAATCCGCGGTGCTTACGGCGAGGGCAGCAGCCCCCGTGGAGATATCTACCAGCTCAGCAACCAGATAACGCTCGGAATTTCCGAGGAAACTGCGCTGGACAATCTCCAGTCAATTACATTACAGCTCGTTGCGCAGGAACGTGCTGCGGCTGAAAAGCTTCTGGAAAACCCTGCCGAGGAGGATAAAATCTTCCGTGCAAAGGGTATTCTTCAGAATGCAAGAGTTCTCAGCGGCGATGAGTTTATGGAGCTTGCGTCGCTTCTCAGAATGGGCATTTCAAACAAGACGCTTGACTTTGATATTACAAAGCTCAATGAGCTTTCGGTCAAGGTTCAGCCTGCCACAATCAACGCTCTTGAGGGCAAGGAGCTTTCTCCGCAGGAGAGAGATATCATCCGAGCCGAATGGGTAAGAAAGGCGTTTGAATAAGAAATGCAAAAGGAATTTTAAAAGCCTCGTGTTTTTGAATGACCAATGATAATTGATACGGGGCTTGTCGGGTTGCAGCAGCAATCGTAGACAGGTCCCGTTAATTTAGAAATATCTTGTTGACTAAGGTTTTAGCATCTAACGTCTAAAATCTAAAGTCCAACATCTTAAAGGAGAGATTTTTATGTATAAGTTTACAGGCTTTACTCAGAAAGCAAACACGGCGCTCAACGCCGCAATAGAATATGCGGAGAATCTCGGTCACACATATATCGGCAGCGAGCACCTTCTGCTCGGTCTGCTTTCAAGCGAGGGAAGCGTCGCATACACTGCCCTCACGGCAAGAAACATCACGGTGGATAATGTCGAGACCGCTGTTAGGAACAGCGTCGGCATCGGCACTCCGACAGTTCTTTCGCCGAACGATTTCACACCGAGAAGCAAGAACATTATCGAAACAGCAGTCACGATTGCAAGAAGTCTCGGCCACGGCTATGTCGGAACAGAGCATCTTCTTATAGCAATTCTCCGTGACAGCAGTTGCTACGCAATGGATATTTTGGACGCAATGAATGTTTCGGCTGCAGACATTGCCGAGGAGATCACAAAATCCGTCAATGTTTCGCAGAACGACGCAAGTCCGAAATCCAAGGATCAGTCCAAGGGCAAGACGGAGACACCGACCCTCGACCAATTTGGCAGAGACCTTACCGCCATTGCACGTCAGGGCAAGATTGATCCGGTTATCGGCAGACAGAAGGAAATCGAAAGAGTTATTCAGATCCTTTGCCGTAGGACAAAGAACAATCCCTGCCTTATCGGTGAGCCCGGCGTAGGTAAAACCGCTATCGCAGAGGGTCTTGCTCTTAAGATCGCATCGGGCGAGGTTCCCGAAATTCTTAAGGACAAGAGAATTGTTGCTCTTGACCTGACCGGCATGGTCGCAGGTACAAAATACCGTGGCGACTTTGAGGAAAGAATCAAGTCGGCTATCGACGAGGTTTCAAAGGCAGGCAACATTATACTCTTCAT
>USJJ01000112.1 GCA_900554995.1 uncultured Ruminococcus sp.
ACGCTTGACGGCGGCTGCCGTGTCGGAGTTTACGGAACGGCGGTTCTGCGTGACGGTCGAATCTCCTCGGTAAGGAACATTGAGGGGCTGAACATCCGAATCCCTGCCGAGTTCCGTGACTGTGCCCGACCGATTTATGACAGACTTTTTCATAACAGAGCACCTAACACGGTGATATGCGGTCCTCCGATGTCGGGCAAGACAACGGTTTTGCGTGACCTTTGCCGTCTGATTATGAAAAAGATTGCCGTTATCGACGAGCGCTGTGAACTCAGCGGCGGTGATCTCGGCTTCAACACGGATATTCTGAAAAATTATCCGAAAGCAATCGGAATTGAAATTGCCGTCCGTACTCTCTCGCCCGACGTGATAATCTGCGACGAGATCGGAACGCTTGATGAAGCAAGGGAGCTTTGCTCTCTTTTCAACTGCGGCGTCAAATTTGTTGTTACAATGCACTGCTCGGATCTCAATGAGCTGAAACGAAGACCGCAGTTTTCCCTCATCTCGGAAACAGGTGCGGCGGAGGCGTGCGTGCTTCTCAACGAGAAGAATTTCGGAATAAAAAAGATAACAATCAACAGGAGCTGAAATTATCCTATGAAAATAATTTCCCTCATCGCTTTGGGGCTTGCCTGTGCACTGTCCGGACGGTATATCGCCGTCAGACTGTCACGTCGGGTGAGGATACTTGAAAAAATAATTCTTATGTTCGGCACGATAGAAACTGAGATCGGCTATCTCAGTCGACCGACCGAGGAGCTGATCAAACGGCTGGCTGACAAAGACGAGCTGGCAGAGCTTGACTTTCTTCCCGTCTGTCTCTCCCTCTGTGAAAACGGTGAAAGTATTAATGAGGCGTGGATCAAATCGCTGATGAGGTCGGACAAAATTACAGGAGAGGACTCCTGCATACTGTACTCGTTCGGCGAAACTCTCGGCAGGAGCGACGTTGACGGACAGCTTGCAAACTGCCGCTATCATTCGGAGCTTGCACAGGAAAGACTGCGCGAGGCAAGAGAAAAGCGTGAGCGCTACGCCTCCCTCGCCTGCGGGCTCGGAATGCTTTCGGGCATCGGAATTTTTATAATTTTCTTTTAAGGCAAGCTGTCAATATTGCCTTAGGTTAAGGAGCGGATTATGGAACTGGTAATCAAAATTGCGGCGGTCGGGATCATCGTTGCGGTGCTTCAGCAGATACTCAGCCGCTCGGGACGTGACGAATATGCAATGCTCGTTGTTCTCGCAGGACTTATCGCCGTTGTCGCTATGCTGATACCCGAGCTGACAGAGCTTTACACGTCGGCGTCCTCGGTGTTCGGTATTTGATATGGAGATCATAAAATTTGCGGTTATCGGCATAATCTGCGCCGTGCTCACCGTCGTTGTCAGGCAGTCGCGACCCGACCTGGCGATAATAGTTCAGCTTGCGGGAATCGTCATCCTCGCAATTTTTGCGGCGGAATATCTCAAAAATATTTTTACTCAAACCGACGGACTTTTCGCCGAGGTAAGTCTGGTAAGCGACGGATATCTCTCCCTGCTTGTGAAAATTCTCGGTATTGCCGTTGTGACAAAAATCGGAGCCGACATATGCACCGACAGCTCAAATTCTGCGCTTGCAACCGTGGTTGAGCTTGTCGGAAAAGCAATCATTCTTGCTATGTGTCTCTCGCTGATAAAAACTCTTGCAGAGCTTGCAAAGGGGCTGCTTGAATAAATGAAAGTGCAAAAATTTATAGGAATACTTTTTTTAATTTTGCTTTCCGCTTTGATTTTTTCCGTTCAGTCGGGCGCCAAATCATATGCGGACGATGTGAAAGAAATTTACGACGCCCTCGACCCGGGCACTCAGGAGCTTTTAAAAGATATCGGAGCGGATTCGGCGGATTTCGATTCAATGTTCAGCGTCACTCCGCAAAGGGTCCGTGAGCTTACGAAGAAGCTCGTCACAGGCAGTATCGAAGCTCCGACACGCTCGGCGGTGAGGCTGATATCGGTCGTTATTCTGATTGCAATTTTCGAGTGCTTTGCACCCGACGATGTCAGAATGAAAAACATTGTCGGTATTGTCGGAACGCTGATGTGTGTTATTTCCGTCATCTCTCCCCTTTCCACTGCGGTCAGCTCGGCAGTTTCGTCAATCTCCGTCAGTGAAAAGCTGATGCTTGCACTGATACCCGTCCTCGCCGCCGTAATCACTGTAACGGGAAATCCGACCCTTGCGGCGAGCTTTCAATCAATCGCTTTCACGGGAGCGCAGATTATTTCGGGAATGTCAAACGGCTACATAGTCCCGATTGTCGGAGCGGTTATGGCTCTTGATATAACGGGCTCGGTTATGCCGTCATTCAGGCTCGGCGGAATTACAGCCCTGATAAAGAAAACGGTCACTGCCGTGCTGACCTTTGTCTCGACACTTTTTGTCTCGTTCCTCGGCATCAAGGGTGCCCTTGCCAACGCCGCAGATACCGTCGCCTCAAAGGGCATCAAGCTCGTTATCAGCTCCGCCGTGCCCGTAGTCGGCGGTGCGCTGAGCGAGGCATATTCGGGAATAATCGGCAGTCTTGTTCTCGTGAAAAGTACAATCGGAATTTTCGGAATTGCGGCAATTGCACTGATAAATCTTCCGTCCTGTATACAGCTTCTATTTTGGATTTTCGCTCTGAAATTTTCGGCGGCGGTCGGCGAGCTTTTTAACCAGCAGGGTATTTCCGATCTTTTAAAGGCACTCGCATCTTCACTTACTCTTTTGAATGTTGTCTTACTTTTTAATGCCGTGCTTTTTATTATCTCAACGGCGCTGATTCTTGTTATAAAGGCGGGATAAAATGACCGAGATAAGGCAGTGGGCATACGGGATCACCGTATCGGCAATCGTCGGAGCAATAGTTCTTTCGATCACTCCCGGCGGCTCGACGGAGAAGCTCGTCCGAGCGGCAGTCTCGCTCTTTTTGATGTGTGCGATTCTCAGTCCGTTCCTTTCGGGAGCCGATCCGATGAAGCTGCTTGACGGGGTCGATCTGCCCGACAGTGAGATACAGTCAGCTGAAAATTCCGAAGCTCAGAATTATTTGGAGGAGCGGATGAAAGAAAAAATTTCCGACATTCTTGACGAATGCGGAATAAAAAATGCGGACATCCGCATAAGTATCAATATAGAAAACGAAAATGAAATGTCAATTGAATCCGTTGAAATTTCGGCAGAAAAAATTTATGAAAACAAATTTAAAAATACTGAGGAAAATTTAAAAAAGCAACTCGGAATTGAAGTTAAAATCGAGGTGAAAGAATGAATAAAACCGTCCAAAAAATTCTTGAAAAAATAAAGCGTGACAAAAGAATTGCCGCAATAGTCAGTATCGGCCTTGTCGGAATAATTTTGCTCACGCTCTCGGAGCTTATACCGCAGAAAAGCGACGCTAAGCAGAACGAAAAAGCCGAAAACGTCACAGATATCCGTGACAGCTACGAAGAGAATATTGAAAAGCGTCTAACCTCGATAGTTTCTTCAATTGACGGCGCAGGACGCACCGAGGTTATGGTAACTCTCGCCTCAGGCGATGAAAATGTCTATGCCGTCAAGGAGAAAAGCAGTGACGGATCAAAAGAACGCGAATACATTGTCATCGACTCCGACAAGAACGAGTCTGGACTTCTTTTAAAGGTGATTGAGCCCGAGATACGAGGTGTTGCGATTGTTTGCGAGGGTGCCGACTCGGCGAAGATCAGGCAGGAAATTATCTCCTCGGTTTCGGCAGTTCTCGGGATAAGCACCAATCGTATAAGCATTGCAAAAATTAAATCAGCAGAATAAAGGCGGAGGTATTTATGAATATGATAATCAAGAAGAAACAGCTTGTTTCAATCGCACTTGTGCTGACCCTCGGGGCGGCGGTTTTCGTCAATTGGTATTTTGCACGTCCCGGCGTGAAATCGGTGATCGACACGAGCAAGACGACGGTTAACCGTCAGGTTGAAAATCTCGGCGATGCGCAGTACGTTTCGGCAACGACCGCATCGTCGGAAACGATGGCGGGTTTTAAGGTTAAGCGTGAGGCGGCTCACGACGAGGCAAAGGAAACGCTCAATTCGGTTATCAAGGACGCAAAGTCTGATTCCGAAGCCGCTGAGGAGGCAGGCGAAGCCTTAGCGGAGCTTTCTAAGGCTATTAAAAATGAGGCCGATCTTGAGAATCTCATAACGGCAAAAATTTCAAGCGACTGCGTTGTTATAATCGACGGCGACGTCTGTCAGGTAATCGTCGGCAAGGGCGTGCTGACGGATAACATTTCTCTTCAGATCAAGGATCTCGTTATCAAGCAGGCGGATATTCCGTCAAAAAACATAACGATCGTCGAACTTAAAAAATAAAATTAAAACCGTCGGTTCGCCCGACGGTTCAGACTGCTCCCCTTGAATCAAGGGGAGGTTGTATATGTGCTATTTTATGACAGCTTATGAATGAAGAGGCCGCTCATAAGTTTAGGCTCAAACCATGTTGATTTCGGGGGCATAATCTTGCCTGCGTCCGCAATATCCATAAGATCGTCAAGCGTTGTCGGATACATTGAAAATGCAATCTTCATATCGCTGTTAACTCTTCTTTCAAGCTCACCGAGACCTCTGATACCGCCGATGAAATCAATTCTCTTGTCGGTACGGGGATCATCAATGCCGAAGATCGGGGAAATAACATTGTTCTGAAGAATCGAAACATCAAGCTGGTCAACGGGATCGTTTGCATTGAATGTGCCGTCCTTTGCGCTGAGTTTGTACCATGTGCCGTCAAGGAGCATTCCGAATGTGTGTTTCTTCTCGGGCTTGTAAGCGTTCTTGCCGTACTCTTCAATATCCATAACCTTGCCGAGCTTAGCCATAAACTCGTCCTCGGAATATCCGTTAAGATCCTTCATAACACGGTTGTAGTCCATAATTTCAAGCTCGTCGGTCGGGAAAAGAACTGCAAGGAAGAAATTGAACTCCTCCTCGCCGGTATAATTCGGGTTCTGCTCACGGCGCTTCTTGCCAACCTTAACGGCTGATGCGGCTCTGTGATGTCCGTCTGCGATATAGAGCGACTCAATCTGTGCAAACTTATCGGTGACCGCCTTAACCGTCTCGGCGTCGTCGATAACCCAAACCGTATTCTCAACGCCCTCGGAAACAAAATCGTAAACCGGAGCATGGCTTGCTTTCCAATCCTCAACGGTCTTGCTTATGAACTCATCCGGACGGTATGTAAGGAAAATCGGACCCGTGTTGGCATCACAATAGTCAACATGGTTGATTCTGTCCGCCTCTTTGTCGGCTCTTGTAAGCTCGTGCTTTTTGATTACATCATTGATATAATCGTCAATAGCTGT
>USJJ01000113.1 GCA_900554995.1 uncultured Ruminococcus sp.
GCTTTCCCGCTGCGTCAAGCACATACCACTTGCGGACGATGTCGCCCGACTTAGGCATATAAGTTGACATAAACTTACCTCCAAATAAATTTTTACTGCTCGAATATATTAACACAACCGTTTTACTAAGTCAAGAACTTTTTCTCAATTTTTTAATTTATCATTCGTGAACTCTCTTATTATCATTTTTTCTCCGTTTTTCATATATTTATCTCGTTAATAATTTACAAAAATTTTTTCAAAAAACAGCCGCACCCATTTGGATGCGGCATTGAAATTATTCTTTTTCTTTGTTTTTATTCTTTTTGTCCGAGTCCTCTTCCTCTTCATCGTCCTCGTCGGGGAGCGGAAGAATTTCAACCTTGACCTTTTCAATACGTCGGTTTTCGACCTCAAGCACGGTAAATCTTATGTTTTCAAACATGACCTCGCTGTGCTCGCCCTGCTTCGGGAGATAGCCGAGTCGGCTTATGATGTAACCTGCGATTGTGTCATAATCGCCCTCCGGGAGATCCTTGCCGATTATTTCGTCAAGTTCGTCTATATCTGTCAACCCGTCAATAGTGAAGGTTGTTTCGTTTATCTTTGAGATTTCCTCTTCTTCATCGTCATATTCATCCTGAATGTTTCCGACGATTGCTTCAATGATATCCTCAAGGGTGACGAGTCCTGCCGTTCCGCCGTATTCGTCAACAACAACAGCCATTTGCGTATGCTTGTTTGTCATTTCCTTGAAAAGGTCACCGCAGCTCTTGGATTCCGGAACGTACATCGGAGTACGCATGATTTTTCTCATGGTGTGTTTCGGAAGGTCCGTTCCTATATATCTGAGCAAGTCCTTAACATAGATGATGCCGATTATATTATCCGGGTCGTCATCGAAAACGGGAATTCTCGAATATCCGGATTCAATTGCAGTTTTGACAACGTCCATTATCGGATCGTTTACGTCAACCGCCGTCATATCGGTTCTGTGGGTCATAATATCGCCTGCATCAAGATCGTCAAATTCGAAAATGTTATTTATCATTTCTTTTTGAACGTCTTCGATAACACCTTTTTCGCCGCCGACGTCGACCATCATTCGAATTTCTTCTTCGGTAAGAGGCTCTTCATCTGCATGAGGATTGTAGCCGAGAAGTCGAACGACCGCATTGGTTGAGACGGACAGCACTTTAACAAACGGAGAAAAGGCCTTGGAGAAGAAAAGCAAAATTCCGACAACCTTGAAGGAGATCTTTTCGGGAGACTGCATAGCTATTTTCTTTGGAGCAAGCTCGCCGAAAACAAGCGAAAAATAAGACATGATGATCGTGATAATGACGATCGAAAGTCCGCTGACAACGCTTGCGCCGAGGGCATTATAAAATGCCGTGCCCTCAAGAGCTTTGACTATCATATCGGCAAAGGTCTGCGAAGCACTTGCCGAGGTAAGAAATCCGGCGAGAGTGACTCCGATCTGAATTGTCGAGAGAAACTTGCTCGAATTTTCGGTCAGCTTAACAACCTGCTTTGCTTTCTTGTGGCCGTCTTCAGCCATCTTTTCTATTTTGTTATCGTTGAGGGATATTACCGCTATTTCACTCATTGCAAAAAATGCGTTGACTAAAATAAGTAATAAAAGTAAAATTAGCTTGAGTATAATCCCACCCGGGTCATCCATTGTGGACAAACTCCTTTCATATAAAAAATTTTAGTTATTATATCACATAATATATAATTAGTCAATAAATTTATCCTTGTCAAACCACGCATTTTAATATATAATTGTATGCAACCGGGAGGCGATAAAATGTCTATACCTTTAGCTCAACAGCTTAGGCCGCAATCCATTGATGAGGTTGTCGGTCAGCGCCACCTTATCGGCGAAAATATGCCGCTGAGAAATATAATAGAATCGGGCGAACTGCCCAACATGATTTTCTACGGCCCGTCGGGAGTCGGCAAAACGACCGTCGCTTCAATCATTGCAAAGGCGACGGACAGAAAGCTCTGCAAGCTCAACGGAACGACTGCGGGAACGGCGGATATCAAGGCCATTGTCGCTCAGCTTGACACCTTTGAAGCTCCGAACGGCATCTTGCTCTATCTCGACGAGATTCAGTATTTCAACAAAAAACAGCAGCAAACACTGCTTGAATATATTGAGGTCGGGTCAATCACGCTCATTGCCTCAACAACCGAAAATCCGTATTTTTACGTTTACAACGCCATCCTCAGCCGCTCGACTGTTTTTGAATTTAAGGCGGTCAATCCCGTTGATATTGTTCCTGCCGTAAAACGTGCATTCGGCTATCTTGAGGAAAAGCGCGGAATGAAATTTGAAGTAGATCCCGACGCGATAAAGCATATTTCCTCCGCTTGCGGCGGCGATGTGCGAAAGGCGATAAATTCGGTCGAGCTTTGCGCACTTTCAACAAAGCCGAACGCTGACGGAATAATCCACATCACGGCGGAAACCGCCCGTTCGCTGACTCAACGCAGTGCAATGAAGTATGACCGTGACGGTGACGAGCACTACGATATTGTTTCCGCTTATCAAAAATCCATGCGAGGCTCCGATCCCGATGCAGCCTTGCATTATCTCGGAAGGCTGCTTGATGCAGGCGACCTGCCCTCGGCTTGCCGCAGACTTATGGTTTGCGCCTGCGAGGATGTCGGACTTGCTTATCCGATGATAATTCCTATCGTCAAGGCTGCCGTTGATGCGGCTCTTATGCTCGGACTTCCCGAGGCGAGGATTCCTCTTGCCGATGCGGTAGTGCTTGTCTGCACCTCTCCGAAATCCAATTCGGCATACCTGGGAATTGATGCCGCTCTGAGTGATATTAAAAAGGGCAAGAGCGGTCCCATTCCCCGCCGGCTTCAGAACAAACACTGTGACGGCGATGATAACCCGAATAAGGGTCAATTCTATCTCTACCCTCATACATATGAGAATCATTGGATACCTCAGCAGTACCTGCCGGATGCCATAAAAAATGCGAAGTATTACGAATTCGGCGACAACAAAATGGAGCAGGCGGCAAAGGTATATTGGGATAAGATTAAGAATAAAAAATAGCAAAACAACACGGTGCAGCTCTTACCGCACCGTGTTTTTCTATACTCCTAAGCCTCTGCCCTTAAATCCTGTTATATCATTTATAACCTCGCCGGCAATTATCAGTCCGACGACCGACGGCACAAACGCCGTACTGCCCGGAACCTGTCTGCGCTGAGTGCATTTCCGTGCTGTTCCCGGAGGACAGATGCAATGCTGTTTACAGCTTATTGCCATATCGTCTATCGGCGTTATCGGCAGCTCCTTTGAATATACAACCTTGAGCTTTCGAATTTTCCGCTTTCTAAGCTCGGTTCTCATAACCTTTGCAAGCGGACAAACCGATGTTTTGAAAATATCCGTGACCTCAAAGGCAGTCGGGTCAACCTTGTTGCCCGCTCCCATTGATGAAATTATCGGTGTTTTTGTTTTGTAAGCATTTTCAACAAGCGCAAGTTTTCCCGTAACCGTGTCTATTGCGTCGACGATATAGTCATATTGTGTGAAATCAAAGCTGTCCGCAGTTTCGGGTGTATAAAAAATTCGATGCTTGTTTACAACCGCATCGGGATTAATTTCGAGTATTCTTTCCTCGGCAACATCAACCTTATATTTGCCGACCGTTTTCCGTGTTGCGATAATCTGACGATTTATATTTGTCAGGCAAACTCTGTCATCGTCAATAATATCAATCATTCCTACGCCCGACCTTGCAAGCGCCTCAACGGTAAAGCCGCCGACGCCGCCGATTCCGAATACGGCGACACGTGAATTTTTCAGCTTTTCCATTGCTTCCTTGCCATATAAAAGCTCTGCTCTTGAAAATTGATTAAGCATAACTATTCCTCGATTTAAGGCAATTTATACGTTATTACCCTGTTATTTTTTAACGTTTCCGACGTCTGTAACTATCCTGTATCCCGCCGACTCGACCCGCGCTTCAAGGCAACTGCGACATTGAGCGGCTTCTTCGCCGGTGCAAATTTTATTCTCGTAAAGCGAATACAGCTTACGCACTCCGACCGGAGAAAGATTCGGCATTACAACATTCGCTCCCGCTTTCAGCCCGAGCTCTCGTCCCTGCGGATGAATTGTACCGAGAGCAGTAGTCGACGGTATAAGCGCATACGGAAACATAAGTCTAAGAATTGAGACAAGCCGAAGAGTCAGCTTTAAATCGCCGCTTTTGAACTCGGCAAACGGCGTATCCTTGTGCGTTATATAAGGGCCGATTCCTATCATATCGGGCTTCAGCCTTTGCAGAAATCGCAGATCGGCAATCAGATTTTCAGGCGTTTGATACGGCGAACCGACCATAAATCCCGAACCGACCTGATATCCGATTTCTTTAAGATCAAAAAGGCAGCGTTTCCTGTTTTCAAGGCTCATTTCAGCCGGATGAAGTTTACCGTAATGAGCCGGATCTGCCGTCTCGTGCCTAAGCAGATAACGATCCGCCCCGGCATCATAGAACGAACGATAGCTTTCACGGGATTTCTCGCCTATTGAAAGCGTTACCGCACAGTCGGGATATCTTCGTTTAATCTCGGAAACGATATCGCAAATCATTTCGTCCGTATAGTAGGGATCCTCTCCGCCCTGCATAACGAAGGTTCGGAAGCCGAGCTTATACCCCTCGTCACAGCAAATAAGAATTTCTTCTTTAGTCAGACGATAACGCTCGGCGTTGCGGTTACTGCGCCTTATTCCGCAGTAATAGCAATTATTGCGGCAGTAATTTGTAAATTCAATCAATCCTCGAATATACACTTCATCGCCGTAGTTTTCACGGCGCCTGATATCTGCGGCACGGGCAAGCGGATCATTAAAGCTGTCACTTTCGAGCATCTCTTTCAGCTGAGAATCCGTCAGATCGCCCGTATTAAACAGTTTGTCGGTCAATTCAATCTCGTTCATACTATCGCCCCCTTTTTAAATTACCTATTAAAACGATAGACTTTTTATATTATATAAAAGTCTGTCCTAAAAGTCAACATCCCGTAAAATAAATACGCAGTATACCTTTATGTATATTTCCCGACCATTTGAAAAAAATATAAAAAAAGACTTGACAAAACTACATCATAGTAATATAATAATAAGGCACTCTTGAGAGGGGCGCAATCAAATATCGCGGAGTGGAGCAGTTGGTAGCTCGTCGGGCTCATAACCCGAAGGTCGTTGGTTCAAATCCAGCCTCCGCAACCATGTTGCGGAGAGTCCTGTTTGCAGGATTCTCCGTTTTTGTTTTCATATTCTTCCCATATCGCGGGGTGGAGCA
>USJJ01000114.1 GCA_900554995.1 uncultured Ruminococcus sp.
GGCAAGAAGCTCCTGATAATAGACAAGCACGCTGCCCATGAGCGTATGCTCTTTGAAAAATTCAAGGCGAACAGAGACGGCATCGAGACTCAGATGCTTCTTTCTCCCGTGACCGTGACCCTCAGCAAGGAGGAATATTCGGCGGTTCTTGACAATCTTGATCTCCTTGAAAAAGCAGGCTATTACGTCGAAGATTTCGGCGGCGGAATGGTTATCGTCAACGAGTGCCCGACAGCAGTCGCCGATGCAGACATTGCCGAGGTCATCATGGAGCTTGCAGGATATCTTGTCACCAGTCAAAAGGAATTGATTCCCGAAAAGCTCGATTGGATCTATCATTCAACCGCCTGCCGTGCCGCCATCAAAGCCGGAGACAGGACATCGGATTATGAACTCGATAAATTTGTAGAAAAACTTCTCAACAATCCCGACATAAGATACTGCCCTCACGGCAGACCCGTTCTTATTGAAATGTCAAGGTATGAGATTGAAAAGAATTTCGGCCGTGTTTAAATTGTGTAAATTTGCCCACAACGCATTTTTCGCTCGGGGCAGTACCTCGTACAGCTCCCTCACTGCAAAAAGCGTTCTGAACAAATTTCCATCAATTTAGGTTTAAAGGTTAATTTGCCCGCAACGCATTTTCGTTCGGGGCAGAACCAATATAGACATTAGATGTTAGTTAGATATCGCTCAGCATCTAACATCTAATGTCCAAAATCTAAAATCTATCTTTGGGAGCTGATCGGATGAACAGAATACCTGTTGTTGCAGTCGTCGGACCGACGGCGTCGGGCAAGTCCGATCTGGCTGTTGAGATATGCTTAAGATTCAACGGTGAGGTTGTTTCTGCGGATTCAATGCAGATCTACAAGGCTATGGACATTGCGACCGCCAAACCCGCCGAGGACGAAAAAAGAAACATTCCGCATCATATGATGGATTTTCTTGATAACACCGAGCCTTACAGTGTTGCTCTGTATCAGCAGGCGGCGTCGGACTGTATTGCCGATATTTACGGCAGGGGGAAGCTCCCTGTTGTTGTCGGAGGTACGGGACTTTATATCGACACCCTTCTCAATAACGTTAAGCTGAGTGAGGATTCCTACGATGAGGAGCTTCGCAGTTCCCTTTTGAAAAGAGCAGAGACAGAGGGAGCGGACAGGCTCCTTGAAGAGGTCAGAGCTGTTGATCCCGAGTATGCCGAGAAGCTGCACCCGAATAACGTCAAAAGAATTGTTCGTGCGCTTGAGGTTTACAAAGCAACGGGTACGACGATGACGGAACAGATTGAGCTTTCAAGGCGTGAATCGCCGTATGACTGCTGTATAATAGGTCTGGACGCAGAGGACAGGCAGTTCCTTTATGACAGGATCAATCGCAGGGTTGATCTTATGCTTGAACGTGGTCTTGAATGTGAGGCAAGGGATTACCTCTCTGCTGAGAACGCCTCGACATCCGCCCAGGCGATCGGATATAAGGAATTAAAGCCGTATTTTGACGGCGAGATTTCAAAGGAAGAAGCAGTTGAAAATCTGAAAAGAGCCACCCGCCGCTATGCCAAAAGACAGCTTACGTGGTTCAGGCGTAACGAGTGTATAAATTGGCTCTTCATTGACAAATATGAAAATAAGGAAAATCTTGTAAAAGACGCTCTTTCAATAGTTGAAAGTTTCGGAAAGGAGAAATGAGATGAAAAATCGCACGTGGATTAATGTTATTTGCACGGTTCTTGTCGTTGCCGCATTTGTCTATCTTTTTCATGACGTTCTGACGATGAACAAAAACAGCTATGACACCGAAACCGCCGACGAAGTCACGGAGCAGGAAAAGATCTCGCTGAAAGCATTTTTGGTGCGTGACGAGGAATATATCAATCAGAAAACAACGGGAACGGTCGTTCCGCTTATCAAGGATGGAATGAGAGTTGCCAGCGGAGACGCAGTCGCACGTGTCTGCAATTCCTCCGAGGACGCCGCCGCTGTTTCAAAGCTGGTCGAGACCAAGGAGAGCCTTGCAAGATATCAGGAAATTTCCGAGCAGACGGAGCTTAACGCCCTTGATATGGAAAAGCTCAATAAAGCGATTGATGCCTCATATACCGAACTCCTCAAAACGGCAAACAACGGCGATTTTTCCGATCTTACAAAGAACACGGAGGAGCTTGAAAATAAGCTCGCAAGCAAGCAGATACTTAAGGACGGAACAATTAACCTCACCGATAAATTCAATAAGCTGAATGCGGAGATTCAGTCGCTTGAGGCGAAGAATATCAACACTTCCGACGTTATCGCACCTCTTTCCGGTTACTACATCAGCAACCTTGACGGTTACGAGGGTGCAATGGATTATGATAAAATCGACAGCTTGACTGTCAGCGATGCGGAAAAGCTGTTTGAAAGAAAGCCCGATGATGTTTCGGGTCAGATGGGAAAGATCGTCGGAAGCTATAAATGGTATCTCGTGACGGTTATGGACGGCAAATATTCCCTTGTTTTGAACGAGGGAGACAAGATGAAGATCAATATGCCCTATTACGGATTCAAAAATGTTGAGGTTGTGGTTGAGAAGATTTCAAAGACAGACGGCGGCAAGGTTGCCGTTGCGTTCTCCTGCAATATGATGAACGAGACCTACGCAAATATGAGAATTGAGAATATTGAGCTTGTGTTCAGGGAGTTTACGGGATATAAGGTAAACAGCTCGTCAATTCACCGTGAAAAGGATGAAAAGAACGAGGATATAGACGTTGTATACATCCTGCGAGGCGACATTATGAACGCCAGAAAGATTGAAATAATTTACGACGCAGGTGATTATGTTGTTGTCAGTGAGGATACGGAGGCAAAGAACGGCTTCCGCCCGATCAAGCGATATGATGAAGTTATTGTGAAAGGAAGGAATCTCAGTGACGGAAAAAGCATTAGTTGAGGAACGCTTCAGAGATATTGAAGAAAATTACAAGAATATCCGCGAAAATATCGTGAAAGCGACAGTTGAAAGCGGCAGAGATGAAAATTCGGTTCGCCTTATGGGCGTTACGAAAACGGTTGACAGCCTCTTTATCAACCATGCACTTTCGCTCGGAATAGACCTTATCGGCGAGAACAGAGTGCAGGAGTACCTCGGCAAGCGTGACGAGCTGCATCTCGACGGCGTTGAAAAACACCTTATCGGACATTTGCAGACCAACAAGGTTAAGCAGATCGTCGGCGAGGTCGATATGATCGACAGTGTGGACAGCGTTAAGGTTGCCAGGGAAATCGGCAAGGTTTCTGCGAAAAAAGGCATCGTTACAGATGTTCTGGTTGAGATCAACATCGGCGAGGAGGCAAGCAAATTCGGTCTTGACCCTTCGGAATTGACCGAAACAGTCTGCGAAATGTCGGAAATAGAGTCGATTCGTATCAAAGGATTGATGGCAATTCCCCCGATTTGCGACAGCAGTGCGGAAATTCGTAAATTTTTTATGAATATGAACCGAATGTTTCTTGACATAAAGGCAAAAAAAATAGATAATGTTAGTATGGACATATTATCAATGGGTATGTCAGGAGATTACGTTGAAGCAATACTGGAAGGCTCGACGATGGTAAGAGTCGGTTCGTCGCTTTTCGGCAAACGAGTATATTAATTCAGGAGGATTTTTTATAATGGGTATGATGGACAAGTTTAAGAATATGTTCAATATGTCGGAGGAGGAGTTCCTTGACGATAACGATATTGAGGATGAAGAGCCGGAGAAAGAGGATTACTCACGTGATATGAGAAGCAACTTCTCTTTCAACCACAAGGGCGACCGTGACAACAAGGTCGTTGACATCCGTTCATCGGTTCCTGCGGCTGCGGCGGCTTCTTCAAAGGCTCACGTTGTTTTCAAGAAGCTCGACAGATACGAGGACGTAGGCGCGGTTGCGGATGTTCTCAATGAGAAGAGGATCGTTATCCTCAACCTTGAGACCTGCCCGAATGACGCAACGGTCAGAATCATCGACTTTCTCAGCGGCGTTGCATATGCCAACAACGGCGACATCAAGCGTGTTGCAGGCAGAGCCTATATTATCACACCGTACAACGTTCCTCTTACGGGCGAGCTACTCGATGAGGTTGAACATTCCAATTATTAATTAAAGCAACATATTTGTTTAAAACACAGGAGGAAAAAACTATGTTAACACCGGCAAAAATCACAAATCACCATTTTGAAGCCTCCGGAAGAAATGCATATAAAGCAGAGAGCGTTGACAGCTTTATTAAAGAGGTCGCAGAATCTTACGAGCAGGTGTTCCGTGAGAACGGAGAGATGTTCAAAAAGATCAATCTGCTTGCACAGAGACTTGAAGAATACAGAAACGATGAGGATAATATCCGTAATGCACTCCTGACCGCTCAGAGAGCTGCGGACAAGATCACCAAGGAGGCTCAGGAAAAGGCTGATAAGCTCGTTGCAGAGGTTACGGAGAGAACAAACACAGAAAGCGAAAAGCTCGACGCTGCCGCTAAGGAAATCCTTACAAAAGCAAAGTATCAGGCGGATTCGATTGTTGAAGAGGCACAGAAGCAGGCTAAGGAGATCGTTGAAAAGGCAGTTACCGACTCGAAAGAGGCTTCGGTAAATGCAAGAAGCGACATGATCAAGGAGCTTGCTGCTCTCGAGACAATGAAGCAGGAGGTTACAAAGTTCAAGCAGCAGATTCTCGGCGAATACGCCGCACAGCTTGAACTTATAAACAAGCTCCCCGAGGTTGTAATAGAGAAGATGGAGGCTCGGAAAGAGGCAGAAAAGCCCGCAGAAAAGCCAGCAGAAAAGCCGGCAGAGGAACCGGTTGAAGAGACGGCAGAAGAGCCTGCTGAGGAAACAGCTGAGCCTGTAACCGAGGAAGCTCCGGCGCAGGAGCCCGAAAAGACAGAGCCCCCTTTTGAGGAACCTGCCGAGGAAGCAAAGGCTAACGAGGCAAGAGAGGCAGAGTCAATGGACGTTGAGCACCTTCAGCAGATGATTGACGACACCGAGGATACCGACGCAGAGTCCGACGGTTCCTTTGACGAGGAAGAGGAGGAGCAGGAGACGGCTGAGGACGCAGAGCCTGCCGAATTTGTTGTTCCCGATATTGACGAGGCAAGTGACGAGGAGCTTGACAAGATCGTTGACGATTATGACGCCGAGACAAAGTCGGAGCCTGCCGATATAATGTTCACTAAGCCGAGAAGAAACAATGACGACAAAGAGGGATTCAAGCTCAAGTTTGAAAATATAGATTCGTATGCTGCCACGGATTCCGATGACAATTACCTCGACGATCTCGACGATGATGATCTT
>USJJ01000115.1 GCA_900554995.1 uncultured Ruminococcus sp.
GCGATAGTCGAGTCGATTGAAAAATTCGGTAATCCCGACACGCCGTCGAAATTTGTCCCGATGATTTCTCTCCCGGGTATCGGTGCCGCTCTGCTTTTATGGATAGTTTGCTTTTCCGATATATTTCCGAAATTCAGATTCGGCAAAAAATATTTTTTCGCAGTTTCCGTTACCGTTGCCGCTGCAATGCTTTTCGGCGTGATATCAAGCGGTAACTGCTACGGCTCGGAGTTTATTTACGGACTGGCTGTGGGCTACATCGTCCTCTTTATGACTTCATCTTTTGTCGAAAAAAAGGAATAATCGTGCAATTATATTCATATGTAAATTTAATCCGCTTTGCTGCGGTGTCATAATTACGTCAGCAGATAAGAAATGAAATCTTTACAACGGAGGCTATTACTTCTGTTCCTGAGCAGATTGCCGCTCTCATCAGCGGCCTTGATTCCCATGCCATCCTTGAGGGCATCAAAAACCTTTTCATCAATCTTCTCTAATTAAAAAGGCGGTAAAAAATCAACGTTCTTTGCAGACGTTGATTTTTTATTGACAACATTTTTCTTATATGGTATAATATGTTTGCAGATTAATCATCTGACGCTTGTAAAGGAGGAAAATATAATGGAAGCTATTCTTGCCTTTGTACAGGAGCTCCTTACTCATCTTAAGGAATTTGATGCAGCGGCTATTATTGAAATTATCAAAAACTTCTTTGCAGGTCTTGCATAAGTTAAAACACTTGCCCCGTTTTTTCGGGGCATTTGTTAACTATTTCACAATTTTTTCTGTTTTATACATTGTTAATTGCGTGTTATTTTACCTATTTTACACATTGTATAATTGACAAATTTATACATTATATGGTAAAATATACTTGCAGATAGTTATCTGACACTAAAAAGGAGGACAAGGTCATGGATGCTATTCTCGCTGCAATCCAGAAGATTCTTGAGGCTCTTAAGGATATTGACATCTCTCATATCATTGATATTCTCAAAGAATTCTTCATTAAGTTTGCTTAATTGAACTTACAAATGAATCGGCGTCCTGCAAAAGCAGGACGCCGATTTTTCACATTCTTATTATAAAATACTCTCTGTGGGTTTGATATTCATTATGCTTATAATTTCGGAAACGGTTTTTTCCACGTTGTCGGTAACCTCAACCCGTATATCGGCAAGGAATTTATAAATCGGAGTTCTCTCATCATCAAGGCGTTTGAGCGCTTCAAAATTTCTTATCAGCGGAACACCGTCAAATTTCAAACCGCTCAGCTCACGGGTAAGCCATACGACATAGCCGTTCTGACGGATATAATACTGATTTTCCTTGCTGAGTATCGCTCCGCTTTCGCACGCAATGACCTGACCGCCGTTGCGTGTTATTTTTTTTAGCGTCTCCGTCTCAAGTTCACGGTAATATCTTTCACCGTATGCCAGGTAAACCGTTGAAAGAGGA
Source organism: uncultured Ruminococcus sp. (assembly GCA_900554995.1). GTDB lineage: Bacteria > Bacillota > Clostridia > Oscillospirales > Acutalibacteraceae > CAG-488. Next base: position 1,459 of record USJJ01000115.1, read on the forward strand.
ACCCCCGCTTTCATCGAAATAAGCCTCTCGACATCAATGCAAGGTCTGCCGAGCTTAGCGGCAATAACCTTTGCAATCGTCGTTTTTCCGCAGCCGGGAAGTCCGACAAGAATAATATTCTTTCTGCGGTCGCTCATCGTCTTATACGTTGTTCTGATAAGCTCCTCGTCGGGCTGAATTCTGCCGAATTTTATCTCGGTTTGATACGCCTGAGCAACGAGCATTGAAAGACCGTCGGAATTTGGAATATCTCTGTCCTCGGCATCGCAGATAAGCCGGGTTCTTCTCGGGTTATAGATAAGCTCCATAACGCCGCAAAGTCTCGGAAAGCGGTCAAGCTCGATAAATTTCATTCCGTTATTCGGATACATTCCGTTGGCTGTGGTATTGATTATTATATCAACCTCATCGTGATTGTAAAAATCCTCCGACTCCTCAATCTCCTGCCTTGAAACGGTTATAATCTTCTTCGCTCCGAGATCCTTTGTAACCGCCTGAACGGTAAGCGAATCACTGCCTGTGCCGAAAATAAGAACCGTCTTGCCCGACACGTCGATCCCACACTTGTTTATCATAAAACAGAAGCCGAAATATTCGGAGTTGTCACCGATCAGCTTTCCGTCAGAGTCAACTACAATTGTGTCCACACTGCCGATTTTCTTCGCAGACTCGGTAATGACATCGCAGTATTTCATAACATCCTTTTTGTACGGAAACGTTACATTGATTCCTGCAAAATCACGATTCTTAAAGAACTCGTCAAGCTCATTCGGCTCAAGCTGAAAAAGATCGTATCTCGAGTTGCCGAGCTCCCTGTGAATTTCAGGAGAAAGACTGTGGAGAAGCTTTCTTCCGAGCAAACCGTATTTTTCCATTTTCGTGACCGTTCCTTTCCGCCGGGTGTTATTCCCTATGCTTCTTTTTACCTTTTATGCCCGTTACACAGCCCGCTGTGATTGCCACGACTGCCGACGCTGCGCCGAACGCGGTAGCTGTCCGTTTCCTGCTGTCGGAAACGTCGATGTTATTGTCAATTTCCGAATCAATCTCCGTCTGAGGGGAAGTCTCCGACTTAGTCTGATTCTTTTTTGTTTTCGTCTTTGCAGACCTTGGGATTTTATATTTTGTAGTTTTAACCTTTGTTGTTTTATATTTAGCAGTTCTGTGTTTCGTTGATTTTTCCTTGACCGATTTGTCTGTCGAGTCCTCAAATTCAGCATACGGCTCTTCGTCCGAACCGTCCGAAATATCAACAGTGTACATATTTGACTTTATCCCGTATGTGTCGAAAATATTCACATTCATAACAACATTGTCCGGGATTCCGTCCTTTATTCCGACAACGGTTTCAAGCATAATGTTCTTGCTGTACCGATCCGAAATTTCATCGACCATCTCGGCATAATAAATATCGTCGTCATACTCTGCCGTTCCGTCTGACATTATTTTTACATCGCCCATATTATTGAAGTTCATTATAACTCCGCTGAGCTTGTCATCATTCATTTTCTTGTATTCCAACAGGAAGAGCAGGTGAATACGATTCACTCCTCGATCAAAATTCACCTTGACTGCCGCAAAGCACAGATCGCTGTTGGATTCACCGTCTGCTTCAAGAATAACACAAAGTTTGCTGTCCTCCCAGACGCCGTTATCCGTAATTGCAATCGCATTGAGCGGCACAGAGCAAAGAAACGTAACCGTCAGCAAAGCAACGGTCAAGATCTTCATCAAACCTTTCAACGCTATCCCTCTTTATTTTCTCTTTATTTTCTCTTTATATTAATTTACTTTAATTGTAATAATTTCAAACGGTTTTGCAATAAAACTTACAGATTTATCTTTTATTTCTATATTTTCAATGTCATTTTCCAAAAGGTCACAAAGCACCGCCTTTTTAATCTCAAAGCCGAAGCTGAGCGTAACCTTTGTTTTCTCGTTATAGCTCTCGTAGCCACGAACCACAATATCGTTGCTGTCCTCGGCTTTTTTAATCGTTTCGACAATGAAATTATCCTTGTCACAGGAAACAAACGAATATTCATCCGGCAGATTTCCGTCCTGCTTATCTATCGGGAATGCCTTCATCGGGTTGTTCAGCTCGTATGCCGTTTGAACCGTGCCTGCGGATCTGTAATTTCCGGCGTGCGGAAGAAGCGAGTAGGTAAAAATATGCTCTCCCTTGTCGGCTTCCGGATCGGGGTAAGTTGCACACTTGAAAAGTGAGAGCTTCATTGTGCCGTTATCGACATTGTGACCGTACTTACAGTCATTCAAAAGGCTCACGCCGTAGCCATAGTCCGAAAGATCCATATATTTATGTCCGCAAACCTCAAATTTGGCTGCGTCCCAGCTTGTGTTTTTATGGGTCGGGCGCTCAACCGAACCGAACTGAATTTCATAGGTCGCCTTGTCTGTATTGACATCAACGTCAAATGCCGCCTTAACCATAAGGTGTTCCTGATGCCAGTCGGCATAAGTATTAAAATCAATTCTTGCGCTGTTGTCATAGAACCAAATCTTTTGACAGAACAGGGATTTATAGAATTTTCTCTTTATATTGAAACCAAAGCGTGCACCCTCGTCGATAAATTCAACCGAGGAAACATCGTTTATCTCGTACTTCTTCTCCGTATAATAGTTTGAAAGCTCCCACGCATCGTAGGAATACGGGAGATCCTCAAATGCCTCAATGTAGTTTCCTCTTCCGCCCTCGCGGAGAACCTCACGGTCGTTTATTTTATCATAAAGTCTCGTTATAACATAGCTGTCGTCAAACTCAACAATATAATTTGATGTTTCAAGGTGCTTGCCGTCGATCTTATACTCCGACTTATATTCATCGAGCTCAACAACCTTATAGCCCTTTGCGGGTATGCCGTTCACACGGTAGCTCTTGCCCTCATAATGTACAAATCCGTTGCTGACAAACGAGTTCGGATTAAAGACAACAACTCCGCCGTCGGTTTTGATATTCGATATTATGGTATTATATGCGTCGCTCTCCGCCTTGTGACCGATTGCGGCAATTTTTGCGTAGTCCTTGTCGCACTGTTCATAAACGGAATGAATTGATGAGCCCGGGATTATGTCATGGAACTGATTAAGAAGTATGCACTCCCAGCCCTCGTTAAGCTTGTCCTGAGGATAGTCTGCGCCGAAAAGCTTATGTGTCATTGCAGAAACCATCTCGGCATTCTGATAGAGGATCTCGCTCTTTCTGTTATTTTTCTTGTTCTTCGCCTGGGAGGTATATGTACCTCTGTGAAATTCAAGATAAAGCTCACCGACCCATTTCGGCAGTCTCTTGCTGCCCTCGGTCTTTTTCCTCAGCCTTTCGAGAAAATCGCCTGCGAACTCCCAGTGCGGCTGAGGGCAGTTTGCAACGCCGTATTTAAGCCTTTCAAGCAATTCAATATTCTCGGTCTCCGGTCCGCCGCCTCCGTCACCGTGACCGAACGGCATCATAACCTCATTTGTAAGCTCTTTCGGCTCAAAACGGTCATATGTACCCTTGAGATAAGAAGCCCTCGTCATCGGTATATATGTTGCAAAGATGCCGTCGAGTTCGCCCTTGTTATTAAGCTCCTTTGCAGTCATGAAATAAGAAAAGACCTCAGAGCCGTCAATACCCTTCCACATAAATGTGTCGTAAGGCATTCTGTTTGTCTCGTTCCAACTGATTTTTGACGTAACAAATTTATCAATGCCGCTTTTTTTCATAATCTGCGGCATGGCTGCACTGTAACCGAAAACATCGGGCAGCCATATTATCCTGTTGTCAACGCCGAACTCCTTTTTAAAGAAACGTTTGCCGAAAATGATCTGACGGACAA
>USJJ01000116.1 GCA_900554995.1 uncultured Ruminococcus sp.
TTTTTATAAATTGTATAGGTTCCGCCGACTACACAGCCGCCGTCGTCAGTTGCGGCAACGGCGTTATATTCGCTGTCGCCCGAGCCCTGAAGATATTCCGCCCATTCAAGGTCACCGTTCTTCTTGAGCTTTACAAGGACTGTATTGGAAGCCTGAATTGTTTTGAATCTGATGCCGGAGAAGTCACCGTCGGATGACATTGTAACGCAGGTACCGAAAATTTCACCGTCGGAGTTAACCGCAAGAGCCGAGAAGTTGTTTGATTTTGAACCCTGAAGAACACGGCGCCATTTGATGTTGCAGTTCTTATCAAACTTGAATACAAATGCCTTTGTGCCGCTGTTTCCCGTTCCCGTGAAGAATCCCGAATCGGATACCGCCTTACCGCCGGCAACGAATCCACCATCCGGTGTTGCGGCAAGGGCGCTGATGTAGTCGCCCGTTGATGATGAATCCGACGGGAAAACATATTTCCAGGTGAGTTGTCCGTTCTTGTTAAGGCGAACGAGGAACGCCGAAAGAGTTCCGGCATTTTTGACGACATCGCCGCTCTCGGCAAAGGTCTGACCTGCCGCAATAATCGAGCCGTCCTTGAGCTCGGCTACGTCGTTGAGGCTGACCTGGTTGTCGCCGCCGATAATGTATTTCCATTCGAGCTTGCCGTCAACAGAGTATTTGACAAGTGAAGTATGCTGAACCTCCCATTCACCGGAGACGCCCTTGTAGTCGCCGTCCTTTGAGCCCGAGATTCCTGCGGCAACGAATCCGCCGTCCTTACAGGCGGCAACCTTTCTGAATGCGTCAAGTCCCGAACCGCCGAAATACTTTGTATAGGAGCTCTTGACATTTTCAAATGAATTGTCCGAGGGATCCTTTACGCCGACGGTCGTTGAGGTTGTGATTCTGTTAGCCGAGATTTTTGTTGACGGCGTGTTGTTTGAGGTGTAGTCGGGAGTTTCGCCCGTGCGGGTAATGGTGAGCTTGCCGTCGGGACCGTATTTCCCCGTGTAGTAGATCAGATTGCCGAAGGAGTCAACCTCATTCTTGGTGTAAAGAATATTGCCGTTGGAATCCTTCTTGCCTGTCGTGTAGATGAGTTTGCCGTCGCTGTCCTTCTGACCTGTCGAATAGATCTTGTGGCCGGCCTTGTCGACGATACCCTTTGAGTCGATAACCTTGCCGTTGAGATCGGTCGAGCCTGTAATTGCGGTGACCTCCTCGGCGCTGTTTTTCATACTGTCGTCGACGAGTTCGATTTTATCGGGAGTTTCGGAAATGAGCTTGTCATTCTTGTCCCCCGGGGTTTTGGAATCTCCGCAGGCGCTGAAAGAGCACACAGCCAGAGAGAGTATAAGCAATAAAGAAATTATCTTATGTTTATTCATAGAAATACCTCCTTGAACAGTTCATTTCTATAATATCATACTTTGCTGCTTTTTTCAATCTTTAATTGTTTTATTACAAAGATCTTTATTTTTGCCGAATGTTGTAGTATAATATTTCAAACAATAACGCACTTTTTGCGGTGCACGTCTTGATTTGATATATTGAATTTATTATCTTTGTGGGTTGGTGAGGAAATGACAAAAAAACAAAGAGCATCGCTTGCCGTTGAGGCGCTCAAAAAGGAGTACCCCGAGGCAATATGCTCTCTTGATTATAAAAATGATTTTCAGCTTTTGGTTGCAACACGGCTTTCGGCACAGTGCACGGACGCCCGTGTCAATATAGTCACGCCCGCACTCTTTGCAAAGTATCCGACGGTTGAGGATTTTGCCGCCGCCGAGGTAGGCGACGTCGAGGAGCTTATCCGATCCTGCGGCTTTTTTCGCACAAAGGCAAAGGATATCGTTGCTATGGCACAGAAGATAATCTCCGACTTTGGAGGAAAGGTACCTGACAACATCGAGGATCTGACATCTCTTCCCGGAGTCGGCAGAAAGACAGCAAACCTGATCTGCGGCGATATCTTCGGCAAACCCGCCGTCGTTGCGGACACACACCTGATAAGAATAAGTAATCTCCTCGGACTTGTCGAATCCAAGGATCCGTTCAAGGTTGAAAAGGCTCTTCGTGAGCTTATCCCGCCGGAGGAAAGCAATGATTTTTGCCATCGCTGCGTTCTCCACGGCAGGGCGGTCTGCATCGCAAGACGTCCCGATTGTGCAAATTGCTGTATGGCAGAGTTTTGCAAATCGGCAAAGAAATAAGTCACGTTACGAATCTGCTTATCGCCAAAGCGACTGCGGCGCCAACGAGAGCCGAGCCGACCAGTTTCGCAATAAAGATCAGCTTGTTTTTTCTCAGCTTTGTCGGCGGGGGTGCTCCCGTTTCACCGGCAATTTTTCCGGCACGCTCACGCAGTGTTCCCTCGCTGACCTGAGAAAATTCAGGTTTTACAAAGAATATTACCCGTTCGAAATATTCGCAGGTCGGCTTCGTAACCTCGACCACCTGATGATTTACTCCCTTGATCAAATTATCCCTGCTTTCGCTTATTTTTTTCTCTTTTATTGTTGCCGATAACTTTGTTTTTTATGCAAAACAAAGTGAATAAAACCCGACCGAAATCGACCGATTGTAACATTTTCCACGTTTTCTGTGGAAGTGTGGAAAACTTTGATTTTTTCACAAAATCGGTGGAAAACTATGTGGAAAGTGTGGATAACTCACCTTTAAAACGTTGATTTTGCGTATTTTTCCACCGTTTTGCCCGTGGAAAATGCAATTTATGTTAATTATTTAACAATCGTACCGAAATTTTGTCAAGTATTTTTTTATTATAAAAACCGGAAATTTTTACTCAAAATTTAAAAAATCTTTGTGCAAAACGGAGCTAAAAAAACACTTGACAAGTTTTTGGTAACAAAATGTTACAAAATGAATATTTTCACTGAAATACGGTTATCGAAAGGAGTCTCGGCCGATGAAAACCGAAATCGTAGACAAAAGAATAGTTTTTGGTGACGTCGGTGCGTTTGATGTCGGTCTGACGTTTGACTGCGGACAGGCTTTCCGATGGACGGAGAAAGCCGACGGAAAATGGCATGCCGTTGTCGGTTCACGGGCGGTCGATGTTGAGCAGAAGGGTAATCAAATCACAATTTACGGTGATACGGACGCAGGGTTCTGGCGCAGATACCTTGATCTTGACCGTGACTATGACGGGATTTGTGAAAGGCTGAAATCCGATAAATGGCTTAACAGGGCGATTACGGAATATCCTGGAATCAGGATTCTCCGACAGGATACGTGGGAGGCACTCTGTTCGTTCATCATTTCCCAGAATAACAACATTCCGAGAATCAAGGGTATAATTGAACGGCTTTGTGCAACGTTCGGCGATGACCTCGGTAACGGAGATTTCGGCTTTCCTTCGGCACAGAGGCTTGCAGGCTGTACAGTTGAGGATCTCAGTCCTCTCAGGTCGGGATTCCGTGCAAAATACATAATTGATGCGGCGCAAAAGGTTGCAGGCGGCGATGTCGATTTGGAAATGCTTGCAAACGGCGATATGGATCGCTGCCGAGAGGAGCTTATTAAAATAAAGGGCGTCGGCGCAAAGGTTGCCGAGTGTACTCTTCTTTACGGCTGCGGACGGATTGAGGCATTTCCCGTTGACGTATGGGTCAAGCGGATTATGGCGGAGCTTTATCCCGAGGGCTTACCCGAATGTGCCGACGGAGTGGAGGGAATTGCCCAGCAGTTCCTTTTCCACTGGAGAAGAAATACGAAAATAATATAATTGGAATAAATTTTGGAGGCAGTATGAAAAATCTTTTGAAGTATCTGCGAAATTATGTCAAAGAAAGCATCCTTGCGCCGCTTTTCAAAATGCTTGAGGCGAGCTTCGAGCTTTTTGTTCCGCTCGTTATTGCGGCGATCATTGATACGGGAATCAAAAATTCCGATAAGCCTTACATTTTGAAAATGGGTGCGGTGCTTGTCGGTCTGGCAATTGTCGGATTTGCAAGTGCTTTGATCGCACAGTATTTTGCGGCAAAGGCGTCTGTCGGCTTCGGCAAGGAGCTGAGAAGTGACCTATACCGTCATATCAACTCCCTTTCATATTCGGAGATAGACAGGGTCGGTACCTCAACGCTAATAACAAGGCTGACTGCGGATATAAACCAGATGCAGACGGCGGTCAACCTGTTCCTTCGTCTTTTCCTGCGTTCACCGTTCATAGTTATCGGTGCGGTTGTTATGGCGTTTACGGTTGACCCGAAAACTGCGATTATATTTGCAGTTTCGATACCCTTGCTTGCAGTCGTTGTTTTCGGAATAATGTTCTATTCCGTGCCGATCTATAAAAAGGTTCAGAACAGGCTTGATTCCGTAATGCGGATGACGAGAGAAAATCTTTCGGGCGTCAGGGTTATACGTGCGTTCAACCACGAGCAGAAAGAGATTGAGGATTTTGACAAGTGCTCGGACGAGCTTATGAATATGCAGCTTTACGGCGGAAAAATTTCGGCTTACCTCAATCCGATAACCTATGTGATTGTTAATCTTTCAATTGTTCTTATTATATATGTCGGCGGTCTGCGTGTTGACACGGGCGCACTCAAGCAGGGCGAGGTAATTTCACTCATCAACTATATGTCGCAGGTTCTTGTTGAGCTGATCAAGCTCTCAAACCTGATAATCAACCTGACTAAGGCTGTTGCCTGCGGGAACAGAATTAATGATGTCTTTGAAATAAAATCAACCGTAAACGACGGCAACGGAGTCAAAACTCCCGACGATACGGCGGTTGAATTTGATCACGTCAGCGCAGTTTATGCAGGATCAAAGGAAAAGTCGCTTGATTCCCTTACATTGAGCGTGCCGAAAGGCGCTACGGTCGGCATAATCGGTGCCACCGGCTCGGGTAAGACTACACTTGTCAATCTTATACCGAGGTTTTACGACGTCAGCGGCGGTTCACTGAAAATCAACGGTACGGATGTGCGTAACTACGGCACGGACGAGCTTCGGAAGATGGTGGGCGTTGTTCCGCAAAAGGCGGCGCTTGTAAGCGGCAGTGTGCGTGACAATATGAAATGGGGCAAGCCGGATGCAACCGACGAGGAGATCACGGCGGCGCTTAAAACGGCTCAGGCTCTTGACTTTGTAAACGACAAGGAAGGACTCGACAGCAAGATACTTCAAGGCGGCAAGAACCTTTCGGGTGGTCAGATTCAGCGCCTTACGATTGCAAGAGCGCTTGTCCGCAAGCCGCAGATATTGATCCTTGACGACAGCTCGTCGGCTCTCGACTTTGCG
>USJJ01000117.1 GCA_900554995.1 uncultured Ruminococcus sp.
TTATAAAAAATATTCCTTTATATTATAATACATAGAGTGTATTTTTTCAATTATTTTCGCATAAAAAAGAAGACCCGGTTAATCCGAGTCCTCATTTCGATTCGATATTACAGCCTGCAAACATCCTTTCTCGGACGTTTAAACCATTTTCCGTTTGTAAAATCGGGCATTATCTGCGGTGCGCCGCCCTGCTTTATTGACATTTCCGAAAGCACCGCCACCGCCTGCCACGTAGCGGCATCGTACACATCAACCGGCATTTCCTCACCGTTTATAAGCGCGTCGGTAAAGCCCATGTAGGCAAACCAATCCATTCCGCCGTGACCTGCTTCAAGCATCTCTTTTGTGGTGTCCTGCCAGAGCGGATGATTATACTTTCGCTCGAATTTTTTTGCCTTGCCCCAGAATTTTTTCTGAGTCCACTCATTTTTCTTGTAAGCCTTTTTGTCGAGGAAAACAATATCGCCGTCCTCCTGATAAAGACCCTTTGTTCCTCTTACCGTAAGGCCTCGGCTGTAAAAACGGGGGAGACAGGGGTCGAGAGTCAGCTCAATAAGCTCGCCGTTCTCCGTTTTGATAAGTGTCTTGACAATGTCGGATTGATTGAATTTTGTACCGCCGAGCGATGGCTTGAGATCCTTGTGCTGCGAAACAAAATCCTCAATTCCCATAGCCTTACTGCAAACCGTGGACATTGAAACAAGTCGGTTGCCGTAGTTTATGTTGAGAATCTTTGCGATAGGTCCGAGCTCGTGAGTCGGGTAATTCTCGCAGTTTCTTGCAATGTAGTTGCGGAGTCTGTAATGACGGTTCTTTTCACCGTAAGCAACCTCGTCTCTGAGGTCGTGAGCATACTGTCCCGAGCAGAAAACAATATCTCCGAGAACGCCCTCACGAACCATATTGAGAACCATCATTTCACGCTCGCCGTAACAGCAGTTTTCCATCATCATTGTCCATACGCCGGTCTCCTCATAGGTTTTTACAAGCTCCCGGCACTCGTCGAGAGTGTAAGCACCGCCGACCTCCATAGCCGCGGGAATGCCTTTTTTCATTGATTCGATTGCAATTTTGACGTGGCATTCCCAGTCGGTTGCGATATAAATCGTATCCAGTCCGGGCATATCGAGAACCTCTTTGTAATCAAGAGTACCCAACGGAGCGGGTCTGCCTTTATCAACGAGCTTCTTAATCATATTGTCGACACGGTCCTGATATTTGTCACATACGGCGAGGATGTTGATGTCCTCCATCTTTGCCATAACCTCAGCCATGCTTGCGCCTCTGCCTCCGAGACCGATGACTCCTATATTAACAGAATTTTTCATAAAACACCTCATATCTTGAATGCTTGTGATGAAGCAATTATACCATATTAGAACAGTTTTTCAACCGAAAAGTTTCTTATTTTGCAAAATTTGTCCGTAAAACAATCGTTTAATATATAATGTATAGAGAGGCGATGCCGTTTTTGCGAAAAAGCAATAGAAAAGCAGAGGAGAATTTAATTTTTTTGTTGCCATTATTGCTTTTAAATAAAAAAATTTTGAATTTTTGTCTAATTTGCAATGTGTTAATTTGGAAAAACCTATTTACAAAATTGCGTTTATCTGATAATATTATTATAAGCCAAACTGGAATGGTGGATTTTGGCGACCCTATTTACAGTTTTTCTCCGACGTAGATCGGAAATTCAACGGAGGTGTTTTAGGTGAAACAATCCAAACGACTGTTATGTGTTCTCATCGCTCTCATCATGATGCTCTCATGCCTGACTGTCGGTGTAAGCGCATACAAAACCAGCTACACGACCTGCAGTTACAGCAGTGTTAAGCAGCCCGTTTTCACAAAAGAGCAGGCGGCGTCCGCAATGCTTGACTACCTTGACGACCAGGTCCTTTCGGGACTGGATGTAAATTTCGACCTGAGTGTGCTCAGCTTGCATATTCACATCTATTCTCTGGACTCTCTTTTTGATTCGGTCAAGGACATTACCGGACATTCTCTTTATAAGACGTTCAGCTTCGGCGATATCGAAAGAATGAATTTCGATGTTCCGAGAAACGGCAATATCAGACGTCGCTCGGATAATATGACCGATCTTCAGGTTCTCGGTTATCTTCTTCAGTGGCTCAATGCGAACGCAGATCCGCTTTACAAATGGGCGGACAACTCATTCAGTCTTGGAATCATAAAGAATTTCTGGAACCCGAAGAAGAAGATTCCTATGCTCAACGATCTTCACGGCTACATAAACGAGATGGTCTATAAGGCATTGATCAACTCGACAGGCGAGGGCTTTGCGGTCGGCGGAGCTTACGATAACCTTGATTACATAGTCAACGACTTCGTTAACAACCGTCTTGTTAAGTTCGTCTGCGATACGCTCGCAAAGCCGGACGGATCAAATGCCGCTGCCGATTTCCTCGGACTTGCCAAGAATGCGGACGGTACGCTGAAGGAATACGTTAAGCTCGTTGATCTTCTTCCGTCGCTTAAGACCTCTATCGGTTCTTCGATCGACTTTACAACGGTTAAGACCTATGATCTTATCGAATCGTTGTTCAGCGCACTTATCGACGATATTGTTGTTAAATATGCAGGCAACCTCATCCTTGGCGCATTGAAGATTGACCCTGAGGACACAACTGCGGATACATCCTATATCAATATCGCCATCACCCTTTTCGTTACCAACGAAACAATGGGTCTTCCCGAGGACGCTTCTCAGGATGAATTGATCGCCAAATTCCTTGAGTCTCAGGGCGTTGAGAATCCGACAGCCCCGAAGCCGATAGATAAAATCAACGTTGCACTTAAATATATCCTCAAAGAGGGAATTACAAAGTATATTTACTTCCAGGATGACGGAAACGGCGGAAAGTATCTCACTCTTGAGCCGACATTCGTTTCCAAGCTCTCCGAGTATATAAAGATGCTTCTTCCGATCATCGGTTCCGTATGGAAAGATGCCCCGGAAATCACAGATGAGCAGTCAAAGGCTCTTGAAACCATGAATGACGAGCAGACGTTTGCTTTCCTTGTTAAGTTCCTCCTTGAGGCACTTGTTGACGACGTTGAGTTCTCGGATAACTGCAACTCAATCAGAGAGCTTGCAACATATACTCTCATCGACGTACTTAAGGATCTCTATCCGAATGCGGAGTTCGAGGATCTTATGGCGAAGAAGGATGCCAACGGCAACTACATCGGTTCTCAGTACAACCCGGACGGTGACTGGTGTCTTGACCTTGTTGCAGCTTTGGTAGACTACTATCTTGTCGGTGAGTTCGGTATGGAAACCGTTAACCCCGATCCCACAAAGATCACATTCGCTGCCGAGCTCAATGCAGCATTTGATTTCTTCCTCACGAAGTATTCAAAGTTCTTCAACCTCGGTTCCGCTGCAAACGGCACAGATGTTTGGGCAAAGGTTTATTACTCTGTTAACCAGGTTATTCCTCTCACAAACATTTGCTACGGCGTTGAAAACAGCAAGGACGGTCTGAGAGAAATCTTTATGGATAAGATTCTCAATTCTATCCTTGACTTCGATATCAACACTCTTCTTTCGCTTATCGGCCGCCGTGCTTCAACATCAACTCTTACGGCAACTCTCGATAAGCCGCTCACACAGATTATTACAAATCTTCTTGCAAGAGTTCTTAACGGACTGTTCCAGCTTCCTCATTATGAGACAGCGGGTACAACAGATAATGCAACTCAGCTTTCGCTGATTATTCCTTACAGCTACACAAGGCTTGATCAGATCATCACAAATGTTAACACCGACGGTGCAAACAACGGCTGCGGTCTCAAGAACACTGTTAAGATGCTCCTTGGCAGTCTTGCAAATATCACGGGTGAAGGCTCACTTTGCGACACATCACTTGATCTGCTCGCCGAGCTTATCGGAGCTATTGATGTTAAGGCCTATGACTACGTGACAGTTGATTACAACACAAATCATACTCCCGGCGAGACTTACAGCATCAGCGAGCTCAAGGCTATTTACAATGAGCTTGCACTTACAGGCAATGAGGGTCTCAACTACTACGACGATAACTATGAGTATTTCCATATGGTTGTCTTCGCACCGTGGGCATATCTCAAATTCAGATCAACGCTCAGAACTGCCGGCAGTCTTATTTCTCAGTATGATCAGGCTGAAAATGGCAAGGATGCATACCCGTCAAGTGCGGACATTACTTTCAACTGTTACGCACTCAGAACCTACAAGGATCTTCTGATAGGCAATCAGACATACAAGTCAGTATACCAGCTCAACAAGGTTCTTGCTCCTCTCGGAACAGTTAAGTTTGAGGATAACCTCAACGCCGACGGAACAAAGAAATATACCGACAGAACATGGAACGCTTACTGGAACGCTTACCAGTTCGCAAACAAGGTTATGAAAGAGTACAATGAGCACGTTGCGGCAGGTACCGAGATGGATTACAGACAGTCCAAGATCAACACTGCAAGACGTCAGCTTTCAAAGGCTTTCCATAATCTTAAAGCCTATGTGGGTCTTGCAAATTATAAAGAGCTTGACGGTCAGATCAAACGTGTAGAGAACCTCTTCCCGCCGGTTCGTTATACAAAGGATTCGGTACAGAAGGTTGTTGACGCATACAAGCAGGCGGTTGCACTTGACCGTGACTATGATCAGGACAGCCAGAAGCTCGTTGACAATTTCTATAAGAAGCTCTATGATTCAATCGAGAAGCTGGTTTCTATTCCTTCAATTGAATTTTATAACTACGGCAGCAATTCTTTCGAGCAGAATATCGACGAAAGATACGGCTACGCTATCGGTTATGACGAGACATTCTGGACGGCTCAGGATCAGACAGACTTCGGCGGACTTGAGGGATTCAACGATTACTTCTCATCGTTCTACGGATATTCCGGAGACGGCAGCGTTACCCTTGTTCCGACAGCGAACGGCGCAGGTACAGGTGCTGTTCTGAATATCGTTGACGATCCTTACGGAGAGGCAAATGTCCTCAATCATTACACAGTTGTTGTCTTCGGTGATGTAAACGGAGACGGTAAGATCGACGGACAGGACGTTGTTCTTCTCAGAACTTATGCGTCGCTTATGCTTGATCCTAAGGAAGCCGCAGACTACATCGTATATGCAGGCGACCTCAACTTCGACGGCAATATCGGTAACTCCGATATCAAGTCGGTTGAAAATGCAGGTGTCGGCAGAGAGACAATAAATCAGGCTCCGTCCGAGTGCATCG
>USJJ01000118.1 GCA_900554995.1 uncultured Ruminococcus sp.
GGTTTTCGTCGCTCTTTCTGACCTTGCCTTCAAGTAGCTCAATTTCCGAGTTAATCCTCTGCCAGACAGTATCCAAACTGCTCGGGTCTGATGTGACGGCACGGATTTTTTCCATGTCCAGGTACGCGTTGACTTTCCTGACCTGATCCTCTCCTGCGTCACAGGCTTCTTTGGCGTAATTATATAGACTTTCCAACCGGGTTTCACAAACAGAATAGCTGTGGAATGACGCGGATTTGGTCTTGATTATTTCTTCATTGGCGGATATTTGACGATCGATATCATTGGCAAGGTCATCATCCTCCTCCTCGCAAAGTCTGTCCTCCAGCTCCTCTTTTTCCAATCTCAGTTTCTTAATATCTCTGGACAGTTCGGCTTTTTTGGCAGAGGCAAATTCCTTGATGGATACCAATTCCCTGATCTTTTCGGACAGCCCGCGCTGTAAGGATGACTGCCTGAGTGTTTTCTCATCGTCCGAATTGAGCGCGTTGAAATTACCGCTTATCAGAACATCAAAGTAGTACGCCAAATCTTCAGTGGCAGAGTTTACGCGGGAGGCGAGTCCACCATCTAAAGCTTCACGCAGATGCTTTACGCTTTCCTGTATTTTGCCGATGACAATATCAATGTTATCATCACAAGTGAATGTTGTATATTCGAGATTCGTGACATATTGCCTTATTTTTTCACCGACCTTGTTAATATGGTCGGTGTCAAGGTTTTCAGCGTATTTGCCTTTATCAATTCGGAAAAGCAGTCTGTTAATCTCCTGGAGCAAGTCATCTTTTTTCTTGTTGTTTGTTTTAACCTGCGACGATTTTTTCCATAAAAGCCACATTATCGTTTTCCTCTCAATCTTTCGTATAGAGACCGTTTTTATGGTAAAAGTCCAAAGCATCCGACATGAATTTCTCCACTGTCATACCAGGAGCGTCAAAAAATTTGCGGAGATATTCCGTGTTTCCCGGTGATCGATGCCGGATGCAGTTAAGAACTTTCCATATCCTGGTAGCCTTTTTCGCTTCGCCTATCGGCAGCCCCGCCTTGACAAACCGAATCAGCGGGAACATTTCAATTTTGATTGGATTGCCAACCCCGTCGCTACTTAGAACATGAAGCTTTTCTTTCATCTTCGGGAGACTGATAACATCAGGCGGCATCGCTTCAACCATACGCAAGTACTCGTCATAATTGATAACGAAATGCGCTCCCTCATGCGGTAATTGAAATTTAGTTATCAGGTTCTTCTCTACGTTGGACTGAATTACCGCGGCTTTCATAATCAGAGTCTCATCGGCGCAGTCATCCGCCTGATGTTCAACCGATGCATGAGCCGTGACATCCCCCGCGGCAAGGGACTTCCCGTCCGCAGGCGAAACGGCTTCTTTTGTCGATTCCGGTTTGTTTAAGCGAGAACGGATACTCTCCAGGTCTTCCCAGTTGACAAAAAGCCCCACGACTGTCAATGCAGAGATTCGCAACCCCATCTCCTTGATTTTCTGGTTATCGGCAAGCAGGACTTGCATTTTATTTTGAACTTCGCCGAGCAAACTGCTTACTTCACAGGCTGACACGGGGCTATTTGCCAGGCAACTGCCGAGAACCTGGACACCGACGGAACCGATTATCGCGTTTAACCTTTCCCTGATGCTGTCTATGGTAACGGTCATACCATGAGGAAACGCTGCGGCAAGTCTTCCATAGCCACTTATATCAGCAATTACCACCTTACAGGCTCCGTTTGCACCGGCACGATATAATTCCCGGAGGCGCTGATTATTCACCTGGACGTTTCCGAATCCCCACAGAGTTTCCGGTATTGCTTTTCCGTGAACAAATGCTATCTGCAATGTATGTCCTACCTGCTCCTTGCCGCACACCCTGTAGATTATCTTGCTGTCACATGGTTCCATGCGCAGTAATAATTTTCCGTCGGCAAAAACTAAGGCGGTGTATTGATGCGGCACGGTGATTTTCGCTTTTCTGTCAAGCTTAAACGGGGCAGTGTAAGATATCACGGTACTGCCGTCACGATCTTCAGGAACATAGATTATTTCACTCAAGTCAAGCCCTCCCCCTCGGTACCGGACAATTGATGCGATAACCGCCACAACGAACAATTGTCTTACGCCTGTTGTGCAAAAGATACAATATTTTGTTATATTATAGCACATGAACATTTGTCAAATATGTCTCGTCTGTTTCTTTGCTTTGACTATATTGTTAATTTTGAAAATCTCAGCCTTGCCAAAATAATCAAAAACTGTTGTAAAGAGGGATTCGGCATCGGGCAGCTTCAGTAATCAAATCTGTTACGGGTAGAAATTGGATTATTCCATGTTTTGCTTAAGGAGCAGTATAACACAGGGCAGGAGACATTTACGCCTCCTGCCCTGTTTTTTACGCCTGAACCTGCTCCGTTGCAGGCTCGGCTTTCATCTGAAGTTCAAGATTGTGGCGGAGGAGCAGGGTGGTGTCCGATAACAGCTCCCGGTCGCCCGATTCAAACACCGACACAAAATACTTGTGCTTCGCAAATTGCCGGTAATACGGTTCAAGCGAGTTACGGAAAATTTCGTCCCGTGCCTCGCTTTTGGTGAGCCATATATCGACCGTTTTGCCGTCATGATGAATGTTCATCTCCATATGACTCACCTATTTCTTCAATTCTTTGCGTAAACGCGCCCGTTTTTTTCGCGGCTTTGCGTTTTTCAGAAAGAAAAAGTTCAATCGTTCCTCCGAAAAGGCAGATTTGCCCGCGCCGGATGCTATGTCCGATAGCATATCCGACCGTCTGTCCGGCAGTGCCTTTATGTACGCAAGCCTGCATTATTTTATGTGTCGCATCACCCCTTTCATGATTGACAGAGATAGCAGAGGAAATTCATTCTTTATCAGTGACATTCCTCGGTCGCACAAAAAGTGCTTCAAAGCCCGCCTTTTTCGCAAATTGTGGTACAGAAAGCGAATTTCAGTGCCATGGCTACGAAAAAGTGACACAAACGACTTTTTTCAAAATCTCTCAAATCCTCGCATTTTCTCGTGAAATCTCGTAAATTCGGTCGGCTCTGCCGTCCGGTGTTAAGCGCCGAGCCGAAATTGTGGCGCGGCTTTAACCTGCTTGAAAATCCGATGCCGTGGATTCTGCTCTTTTTCTGCTTGTTTTGGATATTCACGCACTATGTGCCTCGGACAAGCGCGCCGGGAAGACAGAAGGTATGAATTCGTGGTTTGACTTTTCTGTCGGTTTACTGTAAACTATTTCTGTAAATATTAAAGTGTAATTGGATTCACGCTCGCGCGTGTACCCATATTTTACCTCGAAATCTCCGGCTGTTCAACCTGTGCGGCGAGGGTGTTCAACTCGCGCGGTCCGGGTGTTCATTCTGTGCGGTCGCACTGTTCAGTTTCGCGCGGAATATTCAAAAAGAGGTGTGCTAATTCGAAACACACAATAAAAATTTCTGTCCAAACTATATTGGAGTGTGTTTCCAAACTCAATCGTTTGAAAGCAATCGAATATCATCTTCAATCACTATGCAGTTGACTTTTCTTGAGAATGCCGTGCAAGCGTCTATCGCAATGATTCCATCGGCATAGTATGGCGAGAAGTCCGAATCGGCATCAAATTCCTTGCCCTTTCCTTCTAATTCCGCGTGTCCATAGGAACAGTGCCAGTGTCCACATACAATGGTTTTGTGCGGTTCTCGCACACCACAGCTTGCCGCAGCCATTCCGTTTAGCCATCGAGCCTTATTCCACCGATCTTCGCCTTGCTCTCTCCAATTCTCTTCGTAGATGAAAGTGTCTCTCGTCCCTATCCCACGACCCATTACAGCGCAAGGTATCCACCCATGAACGAATATGTAGTTATTCGTTTCGTAGTAATCCTTCATCGCCGGGATTATTGTCTTATAAAACGGAGTATTCTTGGCTTTCAGCTTAAAGTCTTCTGGATATAGGACTGATGTCTGCAAGTCTTTTCCTGTCAGTTGAAGAGCCGCGTCAATCGTTCCGTTTCGCCAGTGATGCGTTGAGTAGATATTTGCTTTAGTCATCCACTTCTCCGCATTGTTTATAAGGTCAAGGAACAGATCTTCGTGATTCCCCTTAATAAGGATTACCTCGTCCTTTTTTAACAGCTCGAGTATGAATTCCTGCAGCTTTAAGGCTTCATCCCCTCGGTCGAGCAAATCACCGCAAACCACAAGTTTATGTGGTTCTTTGTCTTCATAAAACCCTTTTTCCGTCAAAGCCGCTTGTAGTTCCGAATAGAATCCGTGAACATCGGCTACCACATAATATCTCATTGTATCCTTATTAATTTTTCGTACATCTCTGGTATCCATCGCGTTACGGTGTCATAAACAATAACCATATTTACGACACCATAATCATGAACTATTTTGTTACGCATTCCCTTGATTGCAACCCAAGGAATTTCGCTATATTTCTTTTTGAACTCTTCCGACAGACGGCTGTTGTTCTCTGCGATTTGAATAATGCGGAACATAATAGAGTCGACCAGCAAATCGTTGTTTTCGATTTCGTCTTTTGTTTTTCCTTTGGTGTGTTCAATTATGAACCGCAAGTCCGATATGATTTTTTCAAGATAGTATTTATCGTTTTTTACGTTATCCATAAATCTTTATGCCATCCCTTAATATCTCTTGTACAAGTGCGGGATTATTTTCCAGCTGTGCTATATCCAGCAGGTCGATTTTCTTTTTTAGTTGTTCTCTCAATACCTCTATGAGTTCAAAGAATTTCATGCCGTCTACCGGCATTGCGACAAGCAGATCGACATCGCTTTTTTCCGTTGCTTTGCCTTTGGCATAAGATCCGAACAGATAACAGTACTCCACCGAATAATCCTTGAATATTTCACCACATATTTTCCTTATTTGGTCTATGGTCAATATCCCGTGATTCTCGTCAATTAAAGTCGCTTTTTGCAGCGTCTCAACGACATACTTATACTTCAAGGATGATTCATCGATTTTCCCTGCCTCGTAATTCACATACGTTCTTCTGGTAACACCTAATAGTTGTGCTGCCTCTTCTTGCGTTAGGTTGCTTCGTAACCGAATGTCCTTTAAGCTCATTTTCGTTCACCTCACGGACATTATACTATTTTTCTCACTAAAAATCAAGCGGCTTGAGAAACTTTTTCTCGTTTTTTTGAATTGCAATGTGAAACTTTTTCTCATTTCGGCTTTGGAAAATG
>USJJ01000119.1 GCA_900554995.1 uncultured Ruminococcus sp.
TTACGGTAATATCCTTTTGAGCCTCTCCGTTGTGGTCGGTTACGGTTACGATTACGGGATTTTCTCTTGTCGGTTTGATACCGTCCGGCAAATCAACAACAATATTATTGCTCTCTCCGATATGAATGTCGCAGTTTGGAATAACAACATTGGTCTTATCGGTAACAGTTACAACAAAGGTATTCTTTTTATCTCCGTCCTCGTTTCCGATCGTGCCGTTGTTATCGCCCGTGCTGCTCTGATTGTTCGGCACAACAAGCTGTCCGTTTTCGTCCGTTGCACCTGTTGCCGCATTGTTGTTGGTATCATAAATAAAGATACGCAAATCATCTGCCGGCTCCTGTGTATCCGTAAAGAAGGCTGTGATTATAGTACGGTCTGCAAAGTCAAGCAGTCTGCCTTCGGGGAGCTTGATTGTAACATTGTCGTTTACATCAATGCTGATTTCGCTGTCAAAGACAGGCTTTCCGTCCTTATCGGTCAAGATAATAGAGAAATTACCCACCTGTGCGTTGCCGTCCTCGTCAGAGTTATCCTTGTCGATAAGCTGTGGAATTTCCGCTGTCTGCAAAATCTCGCCGCAGCGTTCACATTCAATATGCTTTTCGCCGCTGTGTTCAATCGTAGCTTCGGTGTCAACAATCCATTCTGTCGGCTGATGTCCGAGAGCTTCTCTGTAATTGCTCTTGTAGGTATCTCCGCAAACAGAGCATACAAAGGTGCTGAATCCGAGTTCAAGACAGGTAGGCTCTGTAACGGTTTCCTCATAGCTGTGTGCCGCTTTATCAGTATAATCAGACACATACCTGTCATTACAGTTTTTGCAAGTATAAGTTGTATATCCGATTGAAGTACAAGTAGGTTCAGTTACATTCTTTTCATAATCGTGCGGTACTTTATCAGTATAATTGCCCTTGTATTCATCACCGCAGTCATCGCACTTGAATATGGAATATCCCATCTCGGTGCAAGTCGGGGCAATAAACGTTTCGATATAGTGATGCTCCTTGCTGTCTGTGTAATCACCTATATATGATTTTCCACAGTCGGGGCAAGTATATATGGCATATCCGTGTTCGGTACAAGTAGGCTCTACGGTTTCCTTGTTATAGTTATGCTCCAGCATATCTGTATAATTGCCTACATAGCTGTCACCGCAGTCGGCACAGGTAAAGGTCGAAAATCCCATAGAAGTACAAGTCGGCTTTGTTATATCTTCCTTATATGCGTGGGGAAGTTTTTCCGTGTAATCGGAAACATATTCATCATCACAGTTTTTGCAGGAATATGTTGTATAGCCGTGACTTGTGCAGGTAGGAGCAGTTACGGTCTTTCTGTAATAGTGTTCTGCTTTATCTGTATAATCGCCTGTGTAGGTATCACCGCAGTCGCGGCAAGTATATACAGTATATCCCATAGAGGTGCAAGTCGGCGCTATTACCTTACCGTCATAGTGATGTCCTGTCGGAAGTTCGAGAACAGTTCCACATACCTCGCATACCTGAGGCTCAGTACAAGTTGCCGCCTTGCCCGGTGTATGTCCCGTTGCAGAGGTAGCTTTAATCATTTTTTCCGTACAGCCGTCATTTAAGCAGTGATACTCAATAACGCCCTCTGCATCGCAAGTGGAGTTGGTAACAGTATGACCTTCATCCCAAGAATGACCGAGTGCATCTGTGTAATCACTTACATAATGATAATCACACATTGTACAGGTGGAAGTAGTATATCCCTTATCAATACAAGTAGGCTCTTTAGTTATTCTTTCAAAAGAATGTGAAATGATAGGAGTTATATTTGTGATATAGTTATCTCCGCAAACCTCGCAAGTGTGTTCTGTATAACCCGTAATTCTGCAAGTAGGATTATGCTTTTCCGACTTATATTTGTGAGCTGCTACGGGAGTTGTTTCTTCATAGAAATCTCCGCAGTCGGAACACAGCCATAATTTAAGACCGCCTTGTTTGCAGGTCGCTTCACGGATAGTAACTGCCTTATATGTATGCCCTGTTGATGGAGTGTAATTTGTTTTAATTAAATTACCACAGCCATTACATTGGAATCTGTCATAGCCAAGATTTTCACAGCTTGGTGGAACTGTTTCAAGATAATGATAATCGTGTTCGTGAGCCGGGGGAACTACTATAATAGTATCATTGCTGTCCGAATCATCATTATTTACAAGCCATACATAAGAAACCCCATTCTCTGTCATTGTTTCTCCGGCATAGCTGTAATTGATTTTATAGTATACCGTGTAATATCCCGCCTGTGTGTAGTTCGGAGCAGAACTTTTTGTGCAGTTATCAGCAGTATCACCGTAACGGATACTTGTTTTAACGCCGCTGTCCGAAAGGTCGGAAACGGTCAGCGTATGAGCTTCGCCGTCTGCTATGCCGTAATATGATGCCACAACAGATTTTGCAGTCACATATTCACTTGTTTCATATCCGCAGTCATCGCATTTTTCAGCAACATAAAAACGGTTATTGCCGAGCTGTGCGTCTACACTTTCCGTAAAATCGTGTGATTCAAGTCCTCTTGACGCTCTTGCAAATGTTCCCTTACAGAACTTGCAGTATTCGCCGCGCTTTAATGTAGTTAAATGTCTGCTTTCATCATACGGCTCGTATGTAGTGGCGTCAAAGTCCAAGAAAAAGTTATGGTCACAGCTGTTTAAGCTATAAACATTGTTGTTAAAGTTATAGTCCGTTGGACCGTCACCGGAGTTTATTGTACCACAGGTCTGACACACAACCTTCGTAAAGTGATACCCTGTGTAATACGCATCCACACCGGGAGTGCCGTTATCAAGGTTTCCTTTTGAAACGCCATCAATGCAGGTGCCGTCTGAATATCTTACACCTCGGTTAAGTGCTGTTTCTCCCGTTTTTGTATATTCGGGAACACGGTATGTAAGTACGCTTGTATGTTTCTTGCATACATTACAATATTGCGTTTCGTTTGTGATAGTGGCGTTTACATCAAGCTCGTTAGTACGGTTATTTGATGACAACCAATTATCTGCTGGATCGACATATTCATTGGACTGTGCCGCAAAGACCGACACAGGAAGTGTGCCTGCGATAATAACGAGCGCAAGCAGCATTGAAATAACTGATTTCATAGAAAAATGTTTGGTTTTCATAAAGTTAAAATCTCCTTTTCAAAATATATTTTTGTCTGTGTATCAGAAAAGCCGCCATAATTTACGGCGGCTCCCGATAGCGTGTATATTTGATTTTCAAAATTAACCCCTGCCTTTCTGTTTGTTCTTTTTCTTTTTACGATTGCCATTGTGTGGCTGAGTATGCTGAACGGACTTTTCCTTTTCGGGAGCAGCCTTTTTCTTTTTCGATTGTTCGGCTTTTATCTCCTCAATTTTTTTACGCACTGAGGGTTTAGTACCGCTGTCCGTTTTTGCCGTACCCTCGAATGAGGTAGATTTGCTCCCGTGCGGATTTTCGCTTGTTTTCTCCGCACGGGTTTGTCGGTTTTTTGAAGAATCATCCTTTTCCTTTGTGTGTTCTTCATTCACCGGTGTTTCGGGCTGTTCCGGTGCTTCCGGCTCAACCTCCTGTTCGGGTGCGGAATATCCGAGCTTTTCCATAATGTAATTAAGCCTTGGAATATCATCTTGAAAGGCGATAATATCGCATAAGCCGTTGTCGTTCGTCTTATCCGCAACAGGGCGGTACATTATGCCGTAGTTATGCGCTTCGGTATTGAATTTTTTCAAATCGGATTCTTTAATCTGCATAATACAAAGCTGCTTGCCTGTTTTAAGCATTTGCTTGAGCTTTGCAACACCCTCGGTCTTTCCGTCATCCTTTACCAGCGCCATTACGATAGCGGCAAGATTTTTTGCACCGAGTGCGGTCAGCTTTACTGCCGACTCGGTAATCTGTATGCCTTCCTTTACCATTAAATCAGCGACTTCGCCGCTTGTGTTCATCTTTCATCAGCTCCTTATCTGCTTGTTCCTGCAAAGCCATAGCCTGCCGTTGTTTCTCGGCAATTTTATATGAGTCTTTGAAAATGGCTTTGCACATTCTGATTTCCTTCCGGAGTTCGTTAAGCTCCGTATTGATTGCTTTCGCTTTTTCCTTGACCTCATCACAATTTTCATCAGTCCTTTCATCGTACAGCTTTTTACGCTGTGTAATTAAAATATCAATTTCAGCCTCTTTGCTTTGCTGATATTTCTGTAACTGTTCGCCCGTTTCAATATCGTGTGAAAACAAAAATTTGAATTGCTTCTGATAGCGGTCAAACTTTATCATCTCCTCACGCATAAAAAATGACACCCTCTGCGGTGTCTGCTTACGCTGTATTTTTTTGAACAGATATAGGTAGTGGAAATAGAGTGCCATAAATCCTTTTAATTTTTTACCCTTGACATTTTTAAGACTGCCTCGTAATTTATATTGCTTTTTCGGCATCCCGGACGGTGCAGCCGTAATAATACCGTTACGGGTTGCAATAATTCTTTCCAAAATCTCTGCTTCGCTGTAACCCTCACCGAGATTATCAAGGCGCATCGGGCGTTTTGCATTCGGAGCGATGATGGAGGTGTATTTGATATTCGGTCCCTTGCGGTGAACGACAAACCCACGCTTTTTTAAGTTCTGCCAAAACTGCTCCATCGTGTAGGAGCATTTGATAATCTCGTCAATGTCCCTGCGGATACTGCCACGGATGGTCGGTCTGCCTTCTTTTAACGCCAGCCATTCGCCGTAGTGCATACCCCGGCGTTTGGGATGTTCGATTACCGACAGACAATTTTCAATGCAGATCTGGTCGGATATTCCTCGAATGTCTATAAAGTAGTCCTTGAAATTATTTCGGTATTTGTAACCGTCAAGATATGAAACGGCATTTATGATGATGTGATTATGCAAATGCTTGTGGTCAAGGTGCGTTGCGACAACAACCTCATATTTATCCGCAAACAAACGCTCCGCAAGTTCAAGTCCGCATTTATAAGCAATCTCCGGTGTTGTTTCAAAGTCCTTGAAGGACTGTACCAAGTGATAAGCAAGAACGGAATTTTTGCGCCCGGCTTTTCCGAAAAACTCTTGTGTTTCCATCATTTCCGAGAAGGCTTTGTCTACCGTGCAGTTGTACGCTTTCACATACTTGCACTGTTCCGTCTTGTCATTGTTCTT
>USJJ01000120.1 GCA_900554995.1 uncultured Ruminococcus sp.
CGAGCTTTTCGGCAACAATATCCCTTGCCTTTTTCATGCTCTCGGGTTCAAGCACGTTGCAGCCGACGGCAATAGCCGTACCTCCGTTTGAATTTATTTCGTCGGCGACCTTTTTTGCCGCATCTTCATTTAGGTCAAGCACGGCAACCTTTACGCCCTGCTCGGCAAGGGTCTTTGCAAAGCCTGAGCAAAGCACTCCTCCGCCGCCGGTTATAACCGCAACTTTTCCGTTAAGACTTTCATGCTTAGTCATAATATCACTCCGATTTTTTGTTCTTTGCAACTGCTTCCCACAGTCCGTTGAGATATGCACAGCCAAGCGCACGGTCATAGAGTCCGTAGCCGGGTCGCGCAACCTCACCCCAGATCATTCTTCCGTGGTCGGGTCTTACATAGCCGTCAAATCCGACCTCCTGCAAGGCCTTGACTATCTCATACATATCAAGGCTTCCGTCCGAGGAAAGATGCGAGGTTTCATTGAACCGGCGGTCTTTTATTTTTACGTTTCTCAGGTGGGCAAAATAAATCCTGTCGCCGACCTCTCTTATCATCGCCGGCAAATCGTTATCCGTACTCGCTCCGAGAGAGCCTGTGCAGAACGTCAGTCCGTTATACGGCGAATCAACAAGATTAAGAAAACGTCTTATATCATCAATATTTTTTATAATTCTCGGCAACCCGAAAATATCCCACGGCGGGTCATCGGGATGAATTGCCATTTTAACATCACATTCCTCGCAAACGGGAATGATTTCTTCGAGGAAATGCCTGAGATTTCTCCACATATCCTCATGCGTGATGTATTTATATTTTCGGAAAAGCTCCTTGATCTCGCCCATGCGCTCCGTTTCCCAGCCCGGCATCGCATAGCCGTTGGAGTTACTGTCGATCTCCCTGAACATATCCTCGGGGCTTTTGCCCTCAACCTGCTTTCCGTCATAGCAAAGGCAGGTTGCGCCGTTGCCCATATCCATTGCAAGATCGGTTCTTGTCCAGTCAAAAACAGGCATGAAATTGTAGCAAATCACCTTCACTCCCACCTTGGAAAGATTTCGGATACACTCCTTGTAGTTTTCGATATATTTATCGGCATCGCCGTCACCGAGCTTTATGCTCTCATGCACATTGACGCTCTCAATACATTCCATTGTAAGCCCTGCTGCTTCGATCTCTTTTTTCATATCAAGAATCATATCAAGCGGCCAAACCTCTCCTGCCGGCAAGGTGTGCAAAGCAGGCACAACGCCTGCCACGCCGGGCACCTGTCTTATCTGCTCAAGCGAAACGGTGTCCTTACCGTCGCCGAACCATCGCATTGTCATCTGCATAAGATCACCTCTTTCCGAGAATAACTTCTTCTCCGCTTTCAGAGGACTCATAAATAGCCGCAAGCTCCTCGACGGACTTGCCGCCCTCATGGGAATCTATCGGAAATCTGCTGTCCGAGGCAATACAATCGTAAAAGTCGTGTATAAGAGCCTCATGGCCGCTGCCCCAGTAATCCTTACCTCTTGCGATATCGCGTTCGGTGCCGAGAAGCTCAATTTCGCCGTTGTTATAAATAACGCAGGCATTGTCGCCCTCGACCCTGAGCGTCGCTCTCTCGCAGAAAATATCAATTATAGGCTTTGCGTTAAGGCTGAAGGCCGTCGTTGCATCATAAAGACCTATTGCTCCGTTTGCAAAAACAAACCTTGCGTGAGCAGTGTCCTCAACCTCGATTTTATCCTTCAAATGGTCGTTGGCAACATGTCCCGTAACGCTGACTACATCGCTTCCGACAAGATATCGAAGCAGATCCTGCGTGTGGATTCCCTGATTTATGACAACACCGCCGCCCTCTTTTCTAAGCGTTCCGTGCCAATCATCGGAATAATAATCCTCGTTCCTGCACCACTGGACAACCGCCCTTGCGCCCTTAATTGCGCCGTATTTCCCTGTTTCAAGTGTGTTTTTTATCGCTCTTACAGACGAATTGTAGCGGTTCTGGAAGCAAACGCCGTATTCATGCGTGCTCATGAGCTGAGCCATGCGGATTTTCGCAAGCTCCTCCCTGTTCATGGCGCACGGCTTCTCGCAAAGGACGTGGATATCCCTTGAAAGAGCCTCGACCGACATTTCAACATGAAGATAATGCGGAGTGCAGATATGCACGGCGTCAGGGTGATCCTCATCAAGCATTTTTATATAATCATAGTATGCCTTGCAACCGTATTTTTCGGCAGCCTTGTCTGCTTTTTCCTCAACGATATCGGCAACCGACGAAATCTCGATTCCCTCCATGGAATTCAGTATCTCCAAATGAACCTGCGCAATGTTGCCGCAGCCTATAACAGAAACCCTCATAAAACACCTCAGTATGTATCGCTCATATCGTCGGCAACCTGCTCGACAACGTTTGTTTTTGCTTTGGAGTTCTTAACGTGCTCCATGAGCAAATCGTAATATTTATCCTCGTCAAAAGGAATGGAAACCGTTTCATTCGTCCAGCTTGAAAGATGAGCGGCATTGGAAATCGTGAGTCCGTTAATGCCCTCCTTGCCGTCGGCGACAAGCGGAGTTCCGTGAAGAATCTTTCCTGCAAACGCATTGAGAACGCCGGGATGCTGCTCGTTCTTTCCGTCGGTCTCAACATCAACAGTATGAGTTCCGATCCTTACAAAGCCGTCCTTGGCATTTTGTATATTGTGTGTCAGACCTTCCTCAAGCTCGATAAGCGTGATTTTCTCAGCATTCTCGCATATAATTTTAGCCTTATCAAGCGTAATTTCAAATCTGTTTGTACCGGGGTAATCTCCAGTCGTGGTGATGAAAACGCCCGTTGCTCCGTTCGGATACTCGGCATAAATCGTAACGTCGTCCTCAACCTCGATATCATGCCACTTGCCCTCGTTGCAGAATGCACGGATTTTTGAGGGCATTCCGCAGATCCACTGCCACAAGTCAAGCTGGTGCGGACACTGGTTAAGGAGAACGCCGCCGCCCTCGCCTGCCCAGGTTGCGCGCCATCCGCCTGAATTGTAATATGCCTGGGTGCGGTACCAGTCGGTGATTATCCAGTTAACACGACGAATTTCACCGTATTTTCCGCTATCAACAATTTCTTTCATCTTTCTGAAAACGCAGTTTGTACGCTGATTGAACATCATTGCAAACACCTTGTCGCTCTTAGCGGCAAACTCGTTCATCTCACGAACCTGCTTTGTATAAACGCCCGCCGGCTTCTCGGAAACAACATGCAGTCCGTTTTTGAGAGCCTCGATGACATAAGGCGGATGGAAATAGTGGGGAACGGCAATTATAACAGCGTCACATTCACCGCTTTTAAAAAGCTCCTCGGCAGTTGAATATCTCTTAGCCCAGGGAACATTTTTCTTCGCCCATTCAAGTCTCTCGGGGTTAATATCGGCAACTGCCGTAACTCTCATCTCGCTCATTTCGCCGTCAAGGAAATTTCTGATATGGCTCGATCCCATATTACCTACACCGACAATACCCGTGCGTATAGGCTGAGCTTTTTCAACAAGCCTGTGCATGGCATCTGCGGCAGCCTTGAAGGATTCTTTATATGAAGCATAGGTATGCTTGTTCATACCCTTCTTGGTTTCGTCATCGTTTTCAAGCGAGTCAAAGCCTTCAAACACTTTGAGGTGAGGCTCAAGCGAAAGGATAATTCTTTTCCACTTGAATGAGAGCTTTCCGATTATCTTTTCAACATTTCCCTCACCCTCTCCGGCAGGAACAACCTGACCGTCGGAATACATTGCGTCCTTGACGTGCATATATTCAATATAATCCTCAAGAAGTTCATAAGCCTTGAGAGTATCGACGCCGCACTGAACAAAGTTTGCCGGGTCAAAAACAGCTCTTAATTTACCGCCGCAGGCTTCAAGAACCTCAAGGCAGCGCTCTGCCGTGTCGCCGTATATTCCTTTTTCGTTTTCATGGCAGCACATTATGCCGTTTTCGTCGGCATAGTCAACCATTGCCTTAACTCGGCGGAAGACTTCTTCCTTATAATCATCATAGCTGTCCTCTTTGTCAAAGAAGAAGCTGAAAATTCTGATATATTTAGCCTCAAGGATTTTTGCAACTTCAACCGTATTTTTAAATGCTTCAAAATGCGGTTCAAAATCGTCCTTGATATTGATTTTTCCGTAAGCAGAGCCAATCGAGGCAACCTTCATGCCCTCATCGTCAATTGTTTTTTTGATCTCCTTGGCCTGATCGACAGTCATATTGTTGATGTTAAGCTCCTTGCCGAAACCGCGAAGCTCCATTTCGGAAATGCTGTTTGCTTTACAAGCATCAATTTGACCCTTGATTGAGCTTTCTCCGGATTCATCACTGAAAGCGGAAAAAATGAAGTGTGCCATTTAGAATCTCTCCTTTTACACAATTTTACAGAATGATTATATCACACAAAAAATAAAAAATAAAGCCTTAAATAGGCATTTTCAGGGTTTATAACACTTTATTTTCACTGTCATATAATGTAACGGAAGCAATAGCTTCAAAATCAAGGAGGTTTTCTTATGGCATTATTCACAAATCAGGCAACATTGTCATATAACGATAATGTTGTAAACTCAAATATTGTTACGGGTGAAATCGTTCAGGTCCTTACCGTCAGTAAAACAGCTCTTTCCGATACGTACGAAAGAGATAAAACGATAACCTATATTGTCAACATTGTTAACTCAAGTGACAGTGATTTTACGAATTTATCAATTAATGATAATCTCGGTGAATATTCTTTTAACAGCAGCTCGCTTGTTCCGCTAACTTATATCAACAACAGCATAAGATATTTTGTTAACGGAGATCTTCAAACTGCACCGACAGTCACTTCTGTTTCTCCGCTTATTGCAACAAATATTACCGTACCGGCAAACGGAAACGCAACTGTTGTCTATTCTGCCACAGCAAATGAATTTGCACCGCTCAACGCTGAAAGCGAAATTACAAATATTGTAACAGTAAACGGAGCGGGCCTTTCCTCTCCAATCACCGCAAACGAAACAATCACACTTGAAACAGGTCCGATTCTTTCTATTACAAAGGCTCTCTGTCCTCTTTCTGTTCCCGAGAACGGAACTCTCACCTATACTTTCGTAATCAGAAACACAGGCTTTACAGAAGCCGTTGACAGCGATGATCTTGTAATC
>USJJ01000121.1 GCA_900554995.1 uncultured Ruminococcus sp.
AGTGCCGCCGCCGAAATAAAGTGTGTCGGCATTTCTCTCAAGCTTATCCGACCAGATTTCCATACTTTCGACAAGAGAAATTGTGTACATATCCCTGTCGGATTCGTCGCTACGCATCGAATAAAAATCGCAGTAAGGACACTTAGTTTTGCAAAATGGTATATGAAGATATAATCCGATATTATCCATAATTTCTCCGAAAAATAACGGACTGTTCTTTCGAGCAGTCCGTTGATTTGATAATTATTTCTGTTCAGCAGATGCTTCTGCCATTTCAAGCTCGTGAGCCTTGTTAAGTTCCTTTGCAGTCTCTGCACGGCGCTCTGCAAGCTCCTTATACATTCTCGCTCTTGTCTCGGAGTCGATGTTGTAGAAGAGCTTCGGAATAATACCGATAAGACCCGTTGCCGCAGGAAGAAGAGTAGTCATTGTAAACAGGAGTCTTTCTGTTCTGTCGCTCTGCTGTTTCGGCTTAAGACCCTGCTTGTAGCCGATGATACCGAGAAGAGCTGAGCTGAAGCCGTTTGTAAATGTTGCAACAAGCTTCCTTGCAAGACCCTTAACAACGCCTGCCATAGCCTCTGTACGGTAGCCGTTCTGCCACTCGCCGTAGTCGATTGCTTCGTTTCTGATCTCCTCGGGAACGACCTTACGCATAGCGTAAACAAAGTTCCACAGAGTTTCTCTGATCATAAATGCGGCAATCATCGGGATTGTCTTCTTATAATTCTTGTTTATGCTGCCGAAGAGATAAACGCCGAGGTAGAGGAAGTCGCCCCAGTGTGAACCGACAGCCCACAGGGTTCTCGTTGAGAACTTCTCACGGAGCTTGTCAACATAAGCGTAGGAAGCATATGTAACGAACATACCCGGAATACCGACAATGAGCTTTGCTGATCCGGCGTTAAGAACGCTGATGTAATACAGCGAGATGTTTGTTCCGACAGCAAACTGGCTGAGAAATTCGGAAATAGTCAGAAGCATAAGCGGACGTGACTTGAACAGCGATCCGACTGCCCCCTTGAAGGTCGGCTTTTCAACTGATTGAAGAACTCTTTCTCTAACCTTAAAGGAGAAGAAAAGAGCGAGGATACCCGCGCAGAGAGCGGTGCCGACACCCATATAAACAAAGAGTGATGTCATCTTAATCTTGAGCTTGTTGTGGTTAACAAGGTCGATGAGGACAGTACATACCTGGTTCGGGATGTTCTCGACAAGACTTGAGAACAGGTTTGCCTGGTTGATAAGACGAGTTCTGTCGAAAACATCGGGTGTTATTGTTGCGATGATACCTGTCTTTGAGATCTCATAAAGTGAGGTCGCCAGGTTTTGCAGCATTTGTAACACAAAGTACGTTATGATTTTCGGCATATATGTACCCGAGGTTTCGGGGAACATTACGGGCATACCCCAGAAAATCATAGCCATTATCGTACCCGGGAGGGCATAGATAATAAGATACGGTTTGAATTTACCGAATCTTGTGTTTGTACGGTCAACAATAGATGCAAGAAACAAGTCGTTAATGATATCCCAAATGCTGACAACAACGCTGATGATCGCCTGCCACCAATAGGAGATGACGAGAACGTCAGTCAGGTAGTATGTCTTGTTCTGATCCAGATTGAAGCTCTGAGCAATATCGAAAAGAACATAGGTGAAAGTTTCTTTACTTCCGACGTAACGTCTGCCCTTGGGCAGCTTACGCTTGGCAGCTTTCTGCTCTTCCGGCTCTGCCTGAGAGGTCTGAACTTCTTTAGTTTCAGCAGCCATGCTTTACCTCCTTACTGATTTATACAAATTTGCTTTTACATTATAGCACAAATTATATTGAACTTGCAACAGTTATTTTAAATAATTATCAAAATTTAATTATTCGTCCAGTTTCAAAATTGACATAAATGCTTCCTGAGGAACCTCGACTGTGCCGAACTGCCTCATTCGCTTCTTGCCATCTTTCTGTTTTTCAAGCAGCTTTTTCTTTCTCGTTATATCACCGCCGTAGCACTTGGCAAGAACGTCCTTGCGCATCGCCTTGATGGTCTCACGGGCAATTACCTTTCCTCCGACCGCAATCTGAACGGGAATTTCAAACATCTGTCTCGGAATGTTGTCCTTGAGTTTTTCGGCGATTTTTCTCGCTCTGCCATATGCCTTTTCGCTGTGGATAATGAACGAAAGCGCATCAATCATATCTCCGTTGAGAAGAACATCGAGCTTTACGAGATTTGAACGAGCATAGCCCTCAATTTCGTAGTCGAATGAAGCGTAGCCCTTGGTTCTCGACTTGAGAACATCAAAGAAATCGTAAATGATTTCGTTCAGCGGCAGATCGTATGCAATATCGACTCGGTCGGGCGTAACATACGTCATATTTTTAAATACGCCACGGCGCTCCTGACAAAGATCCATAATTGCGCCGACATACTCATTCGGAGCGTAGATATTTGCATTTGTTATTGGTTCTTCGCAATAGTCGATAAATGCGGGATCGGGATATTTTGTCGGGTTGTCAATTTCCATAACCGTTCCGTCAGTCAGGTGAATTTTATAAACAACGCTCGGAACAGTGGTAACAAGATCGAGATCGTATTCACGTTCAAGTCTCTCCTGAATTATTTCAAGGTGGAGAAGTCCGAGAAATCCGCAACGAAAACCAAATCCCAAAGCTCCCGAGGTCTCGGGCTCAAAGGAAAGAGAGGCATCATTGAGCTGAAGCTTACTCAGGGCGTCACGCAGAGCCTCATAATCGGCGCCGTCGGCAGGGTAGATACCGCAGAAAACCATCGGATTAACCTTTCGGTAGCCGGGAAGAGCCTCATCGGCGGGATATTCTGCAGTTGTAACAGTGTCACCGACTCTTGCATCGCCGACTGTTTTTATCGAAGCGGTTATATATCCAACCTCGCCGGAGGTAAGCTTGCTTGCGGGTTCCATTGAAGTTGCCCTCATATATCCGACCTCAACAACGGTAAATTCTGCACCCGTCGCCATCATTTTCATTGTGTCACCGGCTTTGATCTTGCCGTCGACAACACGGACGTAAACAATAACACCCTTGTAGTTGTCATAAACCGAGTCAAAGACAAGCGCCCTGAGAGGCTTGCTGTCGTCGGAATCCAGAGGAGCGGGTATATCGGAAACAATTTTTTCAAGCACTGCCTCAACGTTTTCCCCCGTTTTTGCCGAAACTCTCGGTGCGTCCGAGCAGTCAAGGCCTATAACATCCTCAACCTCCTCGGCGACACGGTCGGGGTCGGCGGCAGGCAGGTCAATCTTATTGATTATCGGAACAATCTCAAGGTCGTGGTCAAGCGCAAGGTAGGTGTTTGCAAGCGTCTGAGCCTCAACGCCCTGTGATGCGTCAACGATCAGCAATGCGCCCTCGCAGGCGGCAAGCGAACGCGAAACCTCATAGTTGAAGTCAACGTGACCCGGTGTGTCAATGAGGTTCAGCTCATATTCTTCGCCGTCCTTGGCCTTGTAATTGAGCTTGACGGCGTGCGCCTTGATCGTGATTCCACGCTCCCTTTCAAGATCCATGTCGTCAAGAAGCTGTTCGGTCATATCGCGAACAGCGACCGACTCCGTAAGCTCAAGCAGACGGTCTGCAAGAGTGGATTTGCCGTGGTCAATGTGAGCGATTATGGAAAAATTTCTTATATGGTCTTTTTTTACAGCCAAAATATCACCTCTGTGATACAAATTATGTTAAGAACCTGAAAAGGACAGGCTATTTAAACACCGATAGCCTGTCCGGGTTTTGATTAATTATTTATTAAAAACTTTCCTGACAACCGAGGCAACTCTCTGAAGATCCTCCTCGGTCATTGCTGTTCCCGAGGGCATACATACGCCTCTGCGGAAGATATCGTTACCGACACTCTCTCCCTCTTTACAGCTGATGAAATCCATCTCGGAGAAAATCGGCTGATTGTGCATCGGGTTCCATGCACGTCTGGATTCGATATTATTTTCCTCAAGAGCATTGATTATCTCATCGGGAGTAACATCGCTACCCTCGTTGATTGTTATTACACTGAGCCAGAAATTCGGTTTGCAGCCATCAAGGACGGGAGCCATCTGAACGGGGAGATCAGCAAACACCTCTTTATAGAATTCGTAGTTGCGAACTCTTGCGGCGATTCTCTCGTCCATATTTTTCAGCTGCCCTCTGCCGATACCTGCACAGATGTTGGACATTCTGTAATTATATCCAATCTCGTTGTGAAGATAGTAGTTAACATTTTCTTTGGATTGATTCGACCAGAAATGAATCTTTTTAATGGCTTCGGGGTCATCCGAAAGAGCCATACCGCCGCCCGAGGTCGTTACGATCTTATTTCCGTTAAATGAGAGTGCACTCACTTTGCCGAATGTGCCGCACTTTCTTCCCTTGTAGGTTGTGCCGAGAGCCTCAGCCGCATCCTCAAGAATCGGAACATTATATTTCTCACAAAGCGGTATGATTTTATCATAATTTGCGCTGTTTCCGTAAAGATCAACGACAATAACTGCTTTTGGCAGCTTGCCCATGGCATCATACTTTTCAAAGGCAATTTTCAGTGCATTCGGATCCATATTAAAGCTCTCATAATCGGAATCAATAAAAACGAGCTTTGCTCCGAGGTAAGCAACGGGATTACAGCTTCCCGAAAAAGTGAAGTCGGAACAGAAAACGATATCATCTTTGCCTACGCCGAGATATTTCAATCCCATATGAATGGCACCTGTGCCCGATGCGAGCGCAACACTGTACTTTGCTCCGACATATTCACACATTTCCTTTTCAAAGCCCGTAAGATTGGGACCGAACGGAGATATCCAGTTCGTTTGAAACGCTTCGTTGATGAAGCTGATTTCAGTGCCGTTCATACAGGGCGGGGAAAGGTAAATTCTTTTGTTCATTTACTACACTTCTTTTCGCAAATTATTCGTTATCTATTTTCTTTCCTTTATCGTTTTCACTGCTGTGCGGCGCTCCTCCGTAACCATAGCCGTAACCGTTATCGCCGTAACCGTAGCCGTAGCCGTTACCGCCGTAACCATAACCGTAGCCGTTGC
>USJJ01000122.1 GCA_900554995.1 uncultured Ruminococcus sp.
TCCGCGGTCACCTGGTCTTCATTCACACCAAGCTGTTCGACAACGATCTTCTTCACTTTATCTGCAATTTCCGACATTTCAAACCCTTTCTGATAAAAGTTCGTTCCGTTGCTTTTTTTCGATAAAAACGATAATTTGCCTTCTTGTTAATCTACACGCAAAGCGGAAAAAGTCAAGTTTTTTTGTTAAAACAGACTTTTCCGATGCTTGTTCGTTTCTTGAGTTATAAATATAATATGTTCGGTTTTTAAAATCATTCCGATTTTTCAATGAGTTGTACCTCATCGGGACTAAGAACACGGCATTTGCCCTCCGGAAGATTTTTGTCAAGCCGAACTCCGCCCATTTTTGTCCTTTTAAGTCCGATAACTCCGTTGCCCGCGGCGGCAAACATTCTTTTGATCTGATGATATTTTCCCTCGCAGATTTTGATTTCAACGAGCGGATTGTCTCCGTCCTCAATAACTCGGAGCTTTGCAGGCAGGCATTTTGTCCCGTCCTTGAGAACAATTCCCTCGGCAACGGTACTTAGCTGTTCGTCTGTCACCGCCTCGGCAAGACGAGCCTCATATGTCTTTTCAATATGATTCTTCGGCGAAAGTATGCGGTGTGCATAATCACCGTCATCGGTAATAAGCACAAACCCCGTTGTAGTGATATCAAGTCTGCCTGCGGGAAAAAGATTTCGTCTTTTAAACTCGTCGGGAACAAGGTCGATAACGGTCTTTTCGTTTTTGTCGTTTGTTGCACTGACAACGCCTTTCGGCTTATTGAGCATAAGGTAAACAAAACGTTCAAATTTGATTTCCGTACCGTTAATACAGACGGTATCCTTTTCATCGTCCGCCTTTGCTCCCCTGTCACGCACAACAGCACCGTTAACCTTAACACTGCCGCTCTTTATAAGCTCCTGCGCCTGTTTGCGGCTGTACTGCCCCTGTGAGGCAATCAGCTTATCCAATCTTTGGAGCATGGCTTACTCCTTATCGAGGTAGTCAAGAAGAACCCATCCCTCGTTACCGTCGTAATAAACGTGTCCCCAGCCGTTATACACACGGTCAACGGTAAGCTCCGTGCCCTCGCTGAGCTCGGTAATTATATCATTCTCGGTTCCTGCGTCGGTTCTGAGGTTCAGTCCCTCGGTGTTAACAATATAATTACCCGTCCGATCGGCTTCGGTTGTTGTTTCTTCAACGGTTGTCTTTTCGGTTGTTGTCTCGGCTTTTTTGGTTTTTGCGGGAGCGGTTGAGGCAACATCGGTTCTTGCGGTTGCATAGGTTGAATCGCCGAACGAAACGAGTCCCCATTTACCGTCCTTGAGGAGATATGCTCTTCCGCCGACAACCGGAGTTGCTCCGTCATAGATAAGATCCGTTACGGATTTACCCTCATTTGTGAGGATGGCAAACTTGCCGTTTTTCGTTACCGTTACATATCCGTCATAGCACTCATACGGGGTATCATCGCCACCGAAAGCGCTGTAACCCTTAACAGCATCATAGCCGAACGGAATGACCGTCTTGCAGTTTGAATCAACATATCCCCAAACGCCGTTTGATTTAAATGCCGCCATACCGTTGGCAAAAAGACCTGCGCCGGAATAGATCATTCCCATCACGTTTCTGCCGTTGATATAAAGTCCGTATGTGCCGTCGCTTTCAAACTTACCGTTGACATCCTTGACTCCCCTGACGGTTTCGGGAACGGCGGCTTTGAGATCGTCCTCATAAATATCTCCGCCGTCATTCTGAATAAAAACTGCGGAATTTTCGGCAGAAACCCAGAGATATTCGTATCTCAGCGAATTGTAGGTTCTGTAAGCGGGTTCCTTGGAGAAATCCTTATAATTGACATATGTCTGCGATTTTTCGCCGTTTTTATCCTTCTTCACAGCAAGAAAGTCCTTACTGTTTCTGATTGCAACGATACTGTCATACTCGGGAGAAACAACAATTTTTCCGTTGTAATCAATAATACCGTATTTGCCGCTCTTCTTAATTTTAAAGCAGTCGGCATAGCTGATGTCGTAATGACGTGTGCTTTCGTTATAATCCGCACGGACGAGCGGTTCAATGCTTTCCGCATCAATTGTCGGGCCGATTATCCACTGCGGATCTATAAATGAATTCGATTTAGCATCATTAACGGTATCAGCATCTTTTTTTGAAGAGCACGCCGAAAGAACCCCCATTGCTGTAATCAGACACATAACAACGGAAATGATTCTTATATAACACGGTTTCTTCATTTTTTACACCTCTTCGGGAAAATATTCGGCGTATGCCGCAATTTGTGCGGCATTGCCTTAGTACATACTTTCTCTTTTTTTCTTTCTTATCGCTCTGTATATAAAATACGCAACGACAACGACCGCAAAGGTAATCAGTCCGATATATACGGACATAACGTCAGTACCTTCTATTTTAAGATTATCCCAAAGCGAGGTCATGAGCATGAGCGTCTCAGAATCGAGATTGTGGAAATACTCGGTCGGCGGAGTATGCTCCTCATCGGGATAGAGCATTTCGTTATCTCTGAACGAATATTCCTCATTGTCAAGAACCGCCCGGTTAGGAGTAGCATAACACAAACACTCGGCATTTGCAAGCGCAATGTCGCCTCTGAGCAAGAAATTGATGTAAAGCTCGGCGGCGTCCTTGTTCTGACAGCCCTTGGGGATACAGATGGAATCGACGAAAATATTCGTGCCCTCTTTAGGATAAACAAACGAAAGATCGGGGTTGTTCTCTGCCATGCCGATACAGTCGCCTGCGTAATATGCGGCTATTGCAGCCTCGCCGCCCTCCATCTTATTGAAAACGTCGTCCATAACATATGACTGAACGACAGGCTTCTGCTCCTTGAGCTTTTCATAAGCCTTTTTCCAATCCTTTTCGCTTGTTGTGTTGACATCAATTCCCAAAAGGAACTGTGCAATACCGAAAGCGTCGCGGGAATTGTTGAACATAAGCACCTGACCCTTGTACTTTTCATCCCACATAATGCTCCAGCTATCGGGTGTGCCCTCAACCATTTTGGTGTTATAGATAAGTCCGACCATGCCTACATTGTAGGGAACGGAATACTCGTTCTTCGGGTCAAAATAAAGATTTTTGTACTTCGGAATGATATTTTTATAGTTCGGGATATTGTCAAAGTTTATTTTTTCGAGCAAGTTCTCGTCTATCATGCGCTCGATCATATAGTCGGACGGAATAATTATATCATAATTTGCTCCGCCGCCCTTGATCTTGTTGTACATATTTTCGTTGGAATCGTAGGTTGTGTAATTGACCTTGATTCCTGTTTCTTTTTCAAATTCCTTGTTTACGTCGAGGGTATCCTCTGCGCCGTCTGAGATATATTCGCCCCAGTTGTAAACATTGATTTCCGTTCCCTTGAGCTTGGAAACATCAATCTGCTTTGCCGCAACACCGAACGAGGCCGAGCAGCTCAGAGCGATAACGATAACGGCAAACAAAACCGAAAAAATCTTTTTCATCATTTTGCCGCACCGCCTTTCTTTTCTCTCTTATTGTCGCCCTTTGCCTGAAGAACATTGACAAGGACAAGAAGAATAAGAATGACAATAAACATAATTGTCGAAAGAGCGTACATATCGGGAGTAACACGTTTCTTTGTCATTGAAAAAATTCTGATCGGAAGTGTCTGGAACTTCGGTCCGCTGACAAAATAGCTGATAATAAAGTCATCAAACGAAAGCGTGAACGCCATAATAAGTCCTGCGATAACGCCGGGAAGAATCGACGGAAGAACAACCTTGATAAACGCCTTAACGGGAGGACAACCGAGATCCTGAGCCGCCTGAGAAAGGTTTGCGTCCGTTTGTCTGAGCTTGGGCAATACGTTGAGAATAACATATGGCAAACTGAACGTTACATGAGCAATGAAAAGCGTCCAGAAGCCGAGAACTCCGCTTGCGCCGAGAACGGAGCCGATGAATACAAACAAAAGCATCATCGAAACACCCGTGACGATTTCCGGATTCATCATCGGAATATTAGTAACGGTCATAACGCTTGATTTAACAACGCCTTTTTTCATCTTGTCAATTCCGACTGCGGCAAGGGTACCGATAACAGTGGCGGTGATCGCCGATGTAACGGCAAGCAAAAGCGTATTTGTCAAGGCATTTATCGTTGCACTGTCTTTGAAAAGCTCAACATACCACTTGAATGAAAAACCGTGGATAACGCTCGTGCTGTTTGTTCCGTTGAATGAGAGCACGATAAGCATAAATATCGGCAGGTACAGAAACAACACAACAAGCGCAAGATAAATCTTTGATACGGGATTGAGTTTGTTTTTCAAGCTACAACACCTCCCGCTTCCTCTGTATCGCCGAATTTATTCATAACAGCCATACAGATAAGGATAAGAATCATAAGAACAAGCGAGAGCGCAGCACCGAAATTGAAGTTGTTTGAAACCTGGAACTGCATCTCGATAATATCGCCGATAAGCGCAAAGCTGCCGCCGCCGAGCTTCTGAGAAATGTAGAATGTGCTGACGGACGGAACAAATACCATCGTGACGCCCGATACAACGCCTGAAAGGGTTGACGGGAAAACAACATCCTTTATAACGTGGAACCTGTTAGCGCCGAGATCCTGTGCCGCTTCGACAAGGCTGTTGTCAAGCTTTGTCATAACGGAATAAATCGGCAGAATCATATATGGCAGGAAATTATAAACCATACCGAGTATAACGGCGCCGGAGGTATTAATCATATGGAACGGTCCGATGCTGAGCTTTGAGAGGAAATTGTTGATTACACCGGAATCCTCAAGCAAAGTCATCCACGCATATGTTCTGAGCAGGAAGTTCATCCACATAGGAACCATTACAAGCATAACCATTGTGCTCTGTGCTCTGAGCTTCATTTTTGAGAGAATGTAAGCCAAAGGATAAGCAATCAAAAGGCAGATAATCGTTGCAACGATACCAAACCATAATGAACGAAGAAATGTGCTTGTGTAATCAGTCAGACGACTGATATTG
>USJJ01000123.1 GCA_900554995.1 uncultured Ruminococcus sp.
TCCTACCAAAACCTTCTGAACATTACCGCCCGAGAGTTTGCGAACGGGAGTGTTTGCGCTCGGAGTAACGACCTCAAGTTCATCAATAATTTTAGCCGCAAGATCTCTCGGCTCTTTCTTTTCAAGGAAAGCCGTCTTACCCTTCTTGTAGCTTCTGAGCATCATATTGTCAACGATGTCCATATTACCTACAAGACCCATTCCAAGTCTGTCCTCGGGCACAAACGAAAGTCTGATGCCGAGCTCTCTGATCTGAACGGGAGTTTTGTCACGAAGATTGTCCTGCTTGCCCGTTTTTGCGTTGTTGTAAATAATCGAGCCGTGCGTAAGGTGGCGAAGTCCGGCGATTGATTCAAGAAGCTCACGCTGACCGCTTCCTGCGATACCTGCAATACCGAGGATCTCGCCCGATTTTGCGGTAAAGGAAACGTGGTTGAGCACCTTTACACCCTCACGGTTGACATAGCACATATTGTTGACGATAAGTCTGTCCTCTTTGTTTTCAACCTCGGTTCTTTCGATGTTGAGGTCAATCTTCTTGCCGACCATCATTTCGGTAAGTTCCGATTCGTTTGTCTCTGAGGTCATAACCGTGCCGATGTACTCGCCCTTTCTGAGAACGGCAACCTTATCGGAAATTTCCATAACCTCATTGAGCTTATGAGTAATAATGATAATCGACTTGTTATCGTTTCGCAT
Organism: uncultured Ruminococcus sp.; assembly: GCA_900554995.1. Taxonomy (GTDB): domain Bacteria; phylum Bacillota; class Clostridia; order Oscillospirales; family Acutalibacteraceae; genus CAG-488. The sequence goes on from USJJ01000123.1 coordinate 700, forward strand.
ATTTCGGATAACGTCAAACAGTTTCTTCGTCTCCTGAGGAGTGAGGACAGCCGTCGGCTCATCGAGGATGAGTATGTCCGCACCTCTGTAAAGGACCTTGACGATTTCCACCGTCTGCTTTTCGGAGACAGACATCTGATAAATTTTCTTATTAAGATCAAGTTCAAAGCCGTAACGGTCAAGAATCTTCTGAATCTTTGATGTTGACTTCTTAATATTATACTTTCCGTCGTCAAATCCGAGAACAATATTCTCAGCGGCTGAAAAAACATCAACGAGTTTGAAATGCTGATGAATCATACCGATTTTTAGATCAAAAGCATCCTTGGGTGACCGAATAACCACCTCTTTACCGTCAACAAAGATCTGACCGTGATCGGGAAAATAAATGCCCGAGATCATATTCATAAGCGTTGTTTTGCCGCTTCCGTTCTCACCGAGAATCGAAAGAATTTCGCCCCTATTTACGGTGAGATTAACGTCCTTGTTGGCGATAACGGAGCCAAAGGTCTTTGTGATGTTTCTAAGTTCGATTGCAACCTGTGTACTCACTTTATGCCCTCCAATTTTTTATTTTGAAAAATGTGGTAAATTAGTTTTTGATTTTGGTTTCTTTTATCAAAAATCCTGATAAAGGCTAACCAAGCCTTACCCTTGAGGGAAAGGTGGGCGGCGGATTGCGCCGCTCGGATGAGGTGGCAAATTTTTATCTCATTATTTGGCATATATCAGCCTTGAACCTTTCCACCTCATCAGTCGCTTACGCGCCAGCTTCCCCTCAAGGGGAAGCCTTGATTTTCATCGTGTAACGCTTTACCGCATTTTTCAAAATAAAGTACAATTTGTAAAAATCAAAGTAAGGCGGAGCTTTAAGGCTCCGCCTTGAAAATGTGCTATGTGATTAGAACTTTGCGTTGAGGAGATTGATACCGTCGATCTGTACATCGAAGTACGGAGCCGAACGGAACTCTGACTCGTGGAAGTAGCCGTCCTTAACAGCCTCTGTATCTGCTGTGAAGTTAGCATCAGTGTCAACGTCAGCCATATAGCTTGTGAGCTTACCGTTAGCATCAACCTTAGCGTTCTTGTTCTTATCAGCAGTAACAGTTACTGTGAAGTTGTTTGTATCAAATACGTGGAGTGTACCAGCCTCAAGCTGAGCCTTAACCTTATCCATCTCAGCCTGTGTATCCTTAGCAGCAGCCTTGCCGTTTACGTCTGTGAGAACAACAGAGCTTGTCTGAAGAGTACCGACCCAATCCGTGTCGATTGCCTTACCGTCCTGTGCGCACTTGATCATATACTCGAAGTACGGCTCCCAGTTGATTCTGGAAGAAACGATGAATGTGTTCGGGCAAGCCGAAAGTGTGCTTCCGTTGTAGGAAACGTTCGGGATACCTGCTGTCTCACAAGCTGTCGGAGCGCCCATTGAGTCAGCGTGCTGGCTGATGAGCTTACAACCGTTGTTGATGAGCTTTGTTGCAGCCTCTTTCTCAAGAGCCTCATCGTACCAAGAACCTGTAAACTGAACATCCATTGTAACTGTCGGGCAAACTGACTTTGCACCGAGATAGAATGAAGTATAACCGGAGATAACCTCTGCATACGTGAAAGCGCCGACATAACCCATCTTAGCGTCCTCAGCCTTGAACTTACCAGCAGCAATCATTTCATTGAGCTTGAGACCTGCAGCAACACCTGCAAGGTAACGGCCCTCATAGATTGATGCGAAAGCATTGTGGAAGTTAGCGAGCTTCTCTGTATGAGCCTTTGTTCCTGTTGCGTGGCAGAACTGTACGTTCGGGAACTCCTTAGCTGCCTTTATCATGAAATCCTCATGACCGAAGCTGTCTGCGAAAACAACTGAGCATCCCTTATCAACAAGGTCAGCTGCTGCATCGTAGCAAGCGTTCTGCTCGGGAATGTTTGTCTTCTTAAGAATCTCAACGCCCATCTTCTTGCAGGCTTCCTCAGCGCCTGTCATAAAGTTGTTGTCATAGGTTGAGTTCTCATCATGCAGGAAAATGAATCCTACCTTGAGCTTCTTCTCAGTGTCGTTGCCGTCTTTCTTTGTGCCGCAAGCAGCGAATGAAAAGACCATTGCGATTGCCATGAGAATTGCGAGAATCTTTTTCATGTGTTCTTCCTCCAAAATTTAATTTATATAGCAATTTGTGCTACCGAAATTAATCGCAGAAAGTTATCTTTCCGTCATCCGTCATAGAGGCGACTCTTGCAAGCGATTCAACACGGATACCCTCACTGCGGATCAAATCTCCGCCCTGCTGAAACGCTTTTTCGATAACTATTCCCGCTCCGACGATCTGAGCGCCTGCCGACTTGATGAGGTCGATCAGTCCGTTCAGCGCACAACCCTGCGCAAGAAAATCGTCGATAATAAGAATTTTATCATCCCTGTTAAGGAATTCCTGTGAAACGATAACGTCATATGTCTTGCCGTGGGTAAAAGACTTGATCGGAGTCGAATAGACATCGGCGGCGATGTTCTTGCCCAAAGTTTTCTTGGCAAAGACGACAGGAACATGAAAATACTGCGCAGTGATGCAGGCAATACCGATTCCGGATGCCTCGATCGTAAAGATCTTATTCACTCCGCAGTCTTTGAAAAGTCTGTAAAATTCCTTGCCGATTTCATTAATCAGCTCTACATCTACCTGGTGGTTAAGAAAACTGTCAACTTTCAGAACATTACCCGGGAATACTTTTCCGTCTTTAAGGATTCTTTCTTCAAGAAGCTGCATTTCAAAGTCCTCCAAAATAAAATAAGCAGCAGGACAAAGCTCTCCCACTGCCGTAAGACCGATCCACAATATCTCGTGTCGAAATACTGCAAATCACCCACCAATAGTGACAGTTACGGCACTGTCGTAGAGACTGCCGGGCCATTCATCCGGCAATATATCGGCACTGTGTGCGATGTCATATCGCTGACATCAACTATATTTTAACATATTATTAACATTTGTCAACACTATCCGACAACAAATCATTTTTCTCTTATTGCTATGCTTTTTGTCTATTATCAACAATATTTTTATTAAATTTTTATTCACATATTTTTTACATTCCGTTGAATCTATTTTATTGCATAAAATTTTTCCTTGTGGTAGAATATGAATATAAATTTTGCGAGGTAAAGCTATGTCACATCTCATCGAACTGAAAAACGCATACAAAATATACAATCCGGGCGAGAATGAGGTCAGAGCACTTGACGGCGTCGATCTTGAAATTGATTCCGGCGACTTTGTTGCGATCGTCGGTCATTCCGGTTCGGGAAAATCTACGCTTATGAATATGCTCGGTCTGCTTGACGTTGTGACGAGCGGAACATACATTCTCAACGGCAAAGACGTTTCGGATATGGACGATGACGAATTGAGCCGAATCAGAAACCTTGAAATCGGTTTTATTTTTCAGGGCTTCAATCTTATTCCGAGCCTCACAGCTCAGGGAAATGTTGAGCTTCCGCTGATTTACAGAGGTATGAAAGCCGAGCAGCGGCATGAGCTTTCGCAGGCCGCATTAAAACGTGTCGGTCTTGAAAAAAGGATGGATCACCTGCCGAGCCAGATGTCAGGCGGTCAGCAACAGCGAGTTGCCATAGCACGTGCGGTTGCGGCAAAGCCTCCGCTCATCCTTGCCGATGAGCCGACAGGAAACCTCGATTCGAACTCCGGCAGAGAGGTTATGCAAATAATCAACGAGCTGTGGGCTGAAGGCAGAACGATAATTCTCATTACTCACGATGATTCGATCGCCGAAACCGCTCACCGTGTTATACGAATCAGCGACGGAAAAATCGTTGAGGATTATATCAACGAAAACGTTGCACCGGAAAGTAATTTGAAATAAAACAGGATAAATTGTCACCCTCTGCATAAAATAGAAGTAAATCTATTATTATACAGAGGGTTTTATTATGTGCGGAATTATGGGTTACATCGGCGATGAAAATGCGACCGACATCATTATATCGGGTCTTGAGGAACTTGAATACAGAGGATACGATTCGGCGGGTCTTGCCATCGAAAACGGCGGAAAAATCAAGGTTGCCAAGATCGTCGGCAGTCCGTCGGGACTCAGGGAAGAGGCAAAAAATCTTACGGGACATATCGGAATCGGGCATACAAGGTGGGCTACCCACGGCGCTCCGACCGTTAACAATGCGCATCCGCACACAAGCCAAAGCGGACTTTTTACCGTTGTTCACAACGGAATAATCGAAAACTATGCGGAGCTGAAAAAGGAGCTTTCGGA
>USJJ01000124.1 GCA_900554995.1 uncultured Ruminococcus sp.
CCTCGGTCCGACGGGCGTCGGTAAAACAGAACTTTGCAAGGCTCTTGCAGAGGCAATGTTCGGCGATGAAAATGCAATGCTCCGTCTTGATATGAGTGAATATATGGAGAAACATACCGTGTCAAAGCTTATCGGTTCACCGCCCGGATATGTAGGCTTTGAGGAGGGCGGTCAGCTCACCGAAAAGGTAAGAAGAAAACCGTATTCGGTTGTACTTTTTGATGAGATTGAAAAGGCTCACCCCGATGTATTCAATATGCTTCTTCAGATTCTTGATGACGGTGTTCTCACGGATTCGCAGGGCAGAAAGGTTGACTTCAAGAACTGTATCATCATTATGACATCGAATGTCGGCGCAAAGCTCATCACGAATGCCGGCAATGCCGCACTCGGATTCAAGGGCGAAGAGGGCGACGGCACAATGAGCCAGAGCGATATTAAGGATGCCGTAATGGGCGAGCTTAAGAAGTGCTTCCGTCCCGAGTTCCTTAACAGGGTTGATGATATCATCGTATTTGAGCAGCTCAATAAGGACAACATTAAGGAAATTGCACGCAGAATGCTCAAAACACTCAAGAACCGTGTTCACGACATGGGCATTGAGCTTAGCTTTGACGACAGCGCAATTGAAAAGATTGCCGATGAGGGCTTTGACCCGGTTTACGGTGCAAGACCGCTCAGACGTGCTATTCAGTCGGAGATTGAGGATAAGCTCAGCGAGGAGATGCTTGATGGCAAGATCACCTCGGGTAATAAATATATCTGCAAGCATACCGACGACGGATTCGTATTTGATTCCGCCGAGTCAGCAGAATAAAACCAAATAAAGCAAAACGCCGCCGAGCAGTGAAAATCTGTTCGGCGGTGTTTTTGTCGCAGCAATCGAGCCATGCGATTTATATAAATAAAAAGTCAAAAATTTTTACCTCTGTGCTCCTGTAGGAGAGCTGTCACAAAATTGTCGTGACTGAGGGCTTGTAAAAACTGATGTGTATATGCCAATACAAACTGCAATAAAATGTGTTACAGCAATATTGTAAACCATATATGATTAAATTTCAACATAAACTAACCATATATGATATAATTCAGTCAAATGCACAAAGAAACGGTGATGATTTTATGCAGGAATACTACTATCCCAGACTGAAAGATATTCGTGAGGATAACGATAAAACTCAAAAGGATATTGCCGAGGTATTGAACACAACATATCAATATTACAGTGCATACGAACGCGGTGTCAGGGATATTCCGAGCCATCACATTATCACACTCGCGAAATACTACAATGTTTCCACAGATTATCTTCTCGGGCTCAGCAATAAAAAATAATATTTTCTTTTAAATTTTTGATGAATTTGACATAAAAAAGGGACTGCGTTGTGCAGTCCCTTTTGCTGTTCTTTTTGCTGTTCTTTTTGTCAGATGTTTATGTCGCCGGTGGCGATGCGGAGGATTGTTAGTGCATCCGCAGAGTTTATTTGTCCGTCGCCGTTGACGTCTGCGTTGAGCCTGTTAATTTCCGACTTGAGGACGTTTTCATATCCTGTTGCGTGCTTGAGAACTATCATTGCATCAAAAGAATTAACGCTGCCGTCACCGTTAACATCGGCTGTTGCCTTGGCGACAACCGTGTTTGTCGAAACAACCTTGTGGCAGTATGAACATTCCTGATGCTTGAGACCTGTGTTATAGATTGTCGGTCTTGCCGAATATGTCCAAATGATATTGTGACCCGTTGACTTGATAACCTCGGTGTAGCTGCTGCCGCAGGAGCAGGTATAGGTTGCAACTCCGTTTGAAGAGCAGGTCGCCGCCTTGGTTACGGTGCGTATGTAGGAATGTGTATGTGTTTTCGACCATACGGCATAGAGCGTAATGTCGGCATTTGCGGAATAAACACTGCCTGCGTTGTATCTTGTTCCCGTGCCGTCGGCTTTCGTGTTCCAGTATTTGAAATCATATCCCGAACGGCTCGGCTTTGTCGAAGAAAGGGTGAGATTACTGCCCTGAGTCTTTGTCTGAGCCGCAGGTGCATTACTGCCGCCGTTGGCGTTGTACTGAACCTTGTAGGTTTTGATTACGGCATTGTTATTCTGATCGTTCTTTGAACCGTTGAGGTGAACCGAATACATTATCCAGTCAACTGCGCCGCACTCGGGACATCCCCAGTAAATGTAAGTTGTGGTATTGTGGTGAGCGTTGTTGTGAGCGTAGTCTGTCATTCTGCCGCCCTCATCACTTCCGCCGCAGAGAATTGCGTGCTGGAATGTGCCGCAGCTGTCGCAGTAGTAGAATACAGGGTCGCCCGCAGCTATTTTGCCTTTGTTATCATTCATATATATGTACGGTCCGTCAGTCGTGAGGACATAAGCTGTTCCATGAGTTCCCTTGAGAGTGCTGTAAAGATTGTAGACTGTGCGCTCCATAACGTCGATTCCGCCCGCCTTGAGACAGTTTGAAACATAGCCTGCGCACATTTCTATTCCGTTGTTCCAAGTCTTTTCGGCATAGACAAGAGCGGCGTCTGCATCATATCCGATTGCTTTGGCACCGAGATTTCCACCCGTGAAAACCGTGAGCATGAGCGTAAGCGTTATCAGTATGGATAAAACTCTCTTCATAATTTTTCCTCCGGAACATATATTTTAAAATCATTTATTTTTCAGACAACACTGTAATTATAACAACTGATTACAGGATTGTCAATAAGTTACAATAAGTTACAGCAAAAAATCCCGAAATTTTTCACTTTTCCAGATTCCGAAAAGGTTATTGCCGATGGCTTTAGCGTATATATTTATAACAGAAAGCCGTTATTAGACCGAAAAGTAACAGAAAATTCGCCGATTTGTAACTTTTTGTAACTTTTTAGATTTTGCACAAAAAATTAATCTTCAAAGTGCCGTCAAATCCCATTTTTTGACATTTTACGGGTGTTTAGGCTTTGAATGTGTTTTTTTCGTATCAGAAGATTTGTACAAAATAGATAAAATGCAATTCGTTTTTTATTTGACAAATTGGGCAGAGATCACTATAATAGGCAACGTTGGTTAAAAAACGAACAAAAATCACAGGCAATGCCTGAAAATAAAGCGGTTAATAAACCGTATAAAAGGAGCTTCCGATAATGGAAACTATAAAGCAGACATTTAAAAAGATCGGCGCTGTGATCTTAAAGTCAAAGGTCAAGGTTATTGCGATAACATTTATCGTTTGCCTTGCCGCAGCAACAATTTACGCTGCCGCCGCAAATTCATATTCGGTAAAGATCCTCGTCGATAACGGCGAGATCAATATCACAACGCTCAGGGAGGATGCGGCTGATATCCTCAAGCAGGCGAATGTTGAAATCAACAAGGGCGATGTTGTCGATCTTTCCGATTTCTCAAGCGGATCAAAGTCCACGATCACCGTTTACAGAGCATGCATAATCACTGTTTACGACAATTCCGATAACGGAGTTAAGTATCCGGCAGTCGGTTCTGTTGAAAGATCGCTTTCCGAGAACGGCATCGCTCTCAACGACGGCGATGAGCTCAGCTGCAACCGTGAGGATATTGTTCATGAGGGTATGGAGGTTGTTATCTCCAGAGCGTTCCCTGTAACTGTTGTTGCCGACGGCGAAACCTACAAGCTCAATATGGCAAGCGGTACTGTTGCCGATGCACTCAACAAGGCTGTTGTAACGATCGACGATGACGACATTATCTCGGCATCCCTTGATACTGCACTCACAAGCGGTATGACAATCAAGGTTACAAGGGTCGAATACAAGGAAAGAACCGCTGACGAGGTTCTCCCGTTCACAACTCAAAAGAAGAATAACGCAAATCTCTATACGGATCAGACAAAGACAATCCGCAAGGGCGTCAACGGCCGTCAGAACGTCACCTACAAGGATAAGTACGTCAACGGAAAGCTCGTTGAATCGGTTAAGATCAAGTCTGTTGTTACCAAGGCGGCAACGGAGCGTATACTTGAGGTTGGCACAAAGCGCCGTCCGACAGTCAGCGCAAACGGAATTTACACCGTTTCAACACTCAGCGCACCGTCAAGCCTTCAGATCGGCAAGAACGGCGTTCCGACATCATATAAGAGAGTTATCACGGGAACCGCTTCCGCATACTCGGGCGGCGGAGTGACGGCAACCGGTAAATATGTAAGACCCGGGTATATTGCCGTTAACCCGAATCAGATCCCTTACGGCACAAAGATGTGGATCGTTTCAAACGACGGATCATATGTTTACGGCTACGCTTCGGCAGAGGACACAGGAGGATTCATCTACTGGTCCGGCAGCAGTTCGACGGTTTGCGACCTCTACTTTGACTCGGAGGGTCAGGCAAGCGCATTCGGCAGACGCGGCGTAACAATTTACATTCTCTGATTATAAATACAATGAAAGCTATAATTTGCAATGAAAGTTGTGAATTATAGCTTTTAATTTATGCGGAAATTCAATCCGACTCAATTCAAAACACTCTGTCTAAAAAATTGTCGAATTTTGCCGTAAATACCGCCGAGCTTCTTGCAAGCCGACTGTTTTGTGATATAATAATTGAAATGTTCAATCGGAGGGATTGATATGTCAGGCAAAAAAATCGTACTTCACGGAGAATTTGTATATGCGGCGGCGATAATTCTCCTTTCACTTGCCGTTGCGATGCTCAGCGCGGCGAATTTCGGTGTTTCGATGATCGTTGCGCCGGCTTATATAATCAGTCAAAAGCTCGGAGTTATAACTTTCGGTCAGGGCGAATACCTTGTTCAAAGCATATTGTTTATTGTCTTTTGCATATTGATGAAAAAAGTGAAAATTGTTTATTTCAGCTCGTTTGTCACCTGCCTGATTTACGGAGCCGTACTTGATCTTTGGCGATGGTCGGTGCCGCTGTTCAATCCGAACATAACCGAGCCCGGC
>USJJ01000125.1 GCA_900554995.1 uncultured Ruminococcus sp.
CCTTTGGGACATTTCCCCTTGATAAGGGGAATCGGCCCCCTGGGTGGGGAAGGCTTATAAAAACCCACGCCCCGGAACCGATTTCACTTCGGCTCCGGGGCGTCTTTATGCTTCTCCCGTTGTATCGCCCCCCGGAAAAGCGGTTGACGATAGCGGGCGCAACTTTTATAATAGAGAAAAACAGTTCTGTTGAAACGGAGGAGAATATATTGAAAAAATTATCTTCAAAGATAATCGCCGTTATACTCGTTATGTGTATGGTTCTGCCGTTTGTACCTGCGTGGGCATTTGCGGCGGATGACGCAAGCAGCGAGTCCGCTGTAAGTTTCAAACTCGAAAAGATCAGCGAAACTCAGCAGGAGGTAACTCTCAGAATCAGCTTTACCGAGGGTAAGGCACTTTGCTTCGATTTTAAGGTTGAGGCAGCGTCGGGATTTACCTGCACTAAGATTGAGACATCGAGTACAATCAGAGATTTTATTGATAATCATCCCGACGGATCGTGTGCGCAGAACCCCGAGACAGGAATGTTTTCCTTTGTCAATACGACGGAAATAGCCGCACCCGCAGTTGTCGCAGACTATGTATTTGCAAAGGACACGGCAAAGGGCGTTACCGCATCGGATTTCAGCGTTGAGGTTACTGCCTGCTATCAGAAGGATGAGGACGATAACGATATTCAGCCGACGGTAAATATGGTAAATGCAATTCCCGAAACTCACAGCCACGTTTCCTCCGGCGAGTTCATTAAGCTCTCCGATTCAACCTGCCTGAAGAAGGGCGACAGCGTTGCATACTGCACAGAGTGCGGAGAGATTGCGGAGCATAAATATGAAGAATTGAAGCCTCACAAAACCAAGGAAGAAAAGAAATCCGCAACCTGCACCGAGGACGGCTACATACTTGTTTACTGTACGGTTTGCAACAGCGAAGTTTCAAAGACCGTTTTGCCGAAGCTCGATCATAAAAATGCAGAGTTCCAGCATAAGGACGCAACCTGTACCGAGGACGGCTACGACAGATTCTATTGTCCGGATTGCGGCGAATCGTTTGATGAAACGCCTATTCCGGCAACAAACCACCCGAACAAGGTGTTCGAGCATAAGGACGCAACCTGCACCGAGGACGGCTACGACAGATATTACTGTCCCGACTGTCAGCAGTATCTTGATGTAAAGGTCATCCCCGCAACCAACCATCCGAACAAGGCGCTTCAGCATCTTGATCCGACCTGTACGGAAAACGGATATGACAGATACTACTGCCCCGATTGTCAGCAGTACCTTGATGAAAAGATTCTCCCGGCAACAAACCACAAAAACACCGAAACCTGGCATAAGGACGCGACCTGTACCGAGGACGGTTATGACAGAATCTACTGTAAGGACTGTAAGACGATAATCAGCGACACAACGCTTGAGGCAACAGGTCATGACAAGGTCACGGTGGAGAAAGCCGCAACCTGCACCGAGGACGGATACTACAAGGAGTACTGCTCAAAATGTGATGAGGTATTCAAGTTTGAGTCCTATCCGATGACGGGTCATCAGCACACAAAGAGCGTTATCACCGATCCCACCTGCACGGAGGACGGAAAAATTGACATTGTCTGTGAGGACTGTAATGCAGTTATAAAGACCACCGTGATCAAGGCAGAGGGTCACAAGCTGATTAACGATATCAAGAATGCAACCTGTCTCAATGACGGTTACAGAGATATCAAGTGCTCAAAGTGCGGATTCGTCCAGAGCCATATTGTTACAAAGGCAACAGGTCACGAATGGAGCGAATGGAAGGTTATCAAGGAGCCGACATATCGCTCGGTCGGTGTTGAGAGGCAGACCTGTCGAGGCTGCGGAACCTATACGGAGAGAGAAATTCCGATGATCGTTGTTCCCGTTGAGAAGATTGTCATCACTCCGGGCGAGGATTTCAAGATCTACTGTAAAAAGACCGACAGACTTCAGGCAACGGTTGTCCCCGATGAAGCGATGTTCTCCGCAAAGATTGTGTGGGAATCATCAAATCCCAAGGTTGTTTCCGTAAGCGATGACGGAACAATTAAGGCTCTCCGCCGTGGAACAGCCAAGATCACGGCAAAGACAGAGGACGGAAAGGTTTCAGATTCTATAAACATTACAGTCGAATATTCGACAATCCAGTGGATAATCGTCTATATTCTCTTCGGCTGGATTTGGTATCTTTAATATTTAACTGAAAAAGGGGCAGCAATTCGGTTTTGCTGTCCCTTTTTTTAAAACGAGAGAGGTTGTTTTATGAAAAAGGCATTATCAATTATTCTTGCGGCGGTAATTGCGCTGTCGGTTCTTTCCGTTGCGGCGGCTGCGTCCGATAAGGATGATCTCTGCTTTGCGATTGCGTCCGATTTGCATTACAGTGCGACGGAGGAAGTGCTCGAAAAGACAAATGACGATCCGATCTTTTGGTATGCGAACAGACGTTGTGCTATGGAAAACGAGAGCGGATGGATAATTGACGAATTTCTCAATCAATGCGCCGAGAGCGACGATGTCGATTTCGTTCTGATTGCGGGCGATCTTGCCAACAAGGGACGTACACGACCCGAGGATCATTACGCTGTTGCAGAAAAGCTCAGAGCTTTTGAAGAAAAGTCGGGCAAGCAGGTTTATGTAATCAACGGAAACCACGACGCCGGAGAGAATCAGGAAACAAATTTTGCCCTTTTCAAAAGAATTTATGCCGATTTCGGCTATGATCAGGCACTGACAATGAGAGAGGACGACTGCTCATATACTGCCGATCTCGGCAGCAAATACAGACTTATTGCTCTTGACTCCAATCATCGTACAAAGTCGACAGAGGACGGAATGACAAAGGAGAAGCTGAGCTGGGTTAAGGAGCAAGCCGAGCTTGCAAAAAAGGACGGAAGATATCCTATTCTTATGATGCACCACAATCTTCTTGATCATCTTCCGATTCAGAGAGTTCTCAGCAGAAACTTTATTGTTAAATTCCATTTTACTACCGCCGAGCTTTTTGCCGACTGGGGAATAAAGACTGTATTTACGGGACACGAGCACTGCTCCGATGCGACTGTTTATACAAGTGCTCTCGGCAATAAGATATACGATTTCACGACAACCTCGCTGACAATGTATCCCCTTGAGTACAGGGTTATGAAGTTCAGTGACGACGAGATTAGGTATGAGGCGAGATCGGTTGATAAAATTGACAGCGAGGCGCTCAGGTCAACTGTTGAGGGCTATACCGACGATATGATCAACTCAATGAACGCCGATCTTGCGGCTTATTCAAAGGGCTTTCTCAAGGCGGGCGTCCGGTACCGTTTGGAGCGTTCCTTATCCGCCGAGAAGATGGGGATAGATGAGAATGCTGTTTATTATGATACGGTGATGTATGCCGTCAATAAGCTCAGATCTCTTTTGAGTATGCCGCTCTGCGGTGAAAACAGCTTGCAGACTGTTGCAAAGGAATACGGAATTGATATCCCCGATTCAAGCTATAAAAGCGGATGGGATCTTGCGACCGATCTTGTTGCGTGGCACTATTCCGGCGGTGAACACTTCGATATGAGCAGCGTTGAGGTTACAACTCTTCTCAGAGCCTTTGCCGCAATTCTCAGAAGTGATTTTACCGGCGTTGCCGACGACGTCCTTCTCAAGGCGGTCAATAACATTCTCGGTGATATGGGTTACGGTCCGATAGCCGACAGCCTTATTAAATTTTGTATTTCAAAATTCGGAGTTTATACAAAGGCTGAGATTTTTCTTGTTGGTATCGCTTCGCCTGTGCTTTACAAGTTTGCATACGACAATGACGGAGTTGATGATAACAACGGCGTTATCGAGGGCTACGGCACGGTGAATTTCAAGACTAATGTTTCAAATATTGTTGAAAATCTCGGAAGTCTTTCCGAGAAGAAGGTATTCTATATTCAGCTTGTTTTGTCATATCTTGCGAAGCTTAATGTTATTTTTCTTAAATAAGGAATGATTTCTAATGAAAAAGAAACCCGAGGATAAAAAAGCAACAGGCAAATATGCATCAATGTATATGTCGATCGGAATGTGCATAGGCATAGGCATAGGAATGTGTCTGGGAAATGTAATTTTTGACAGCATTGGTATCGGTATGTGCTTTGGCATTGGCATAGGATTCCTGCTTGGCTTTTCTTACGGCTCATCGCTTGATAAAAAAGCATTGAACGTTGTTGAAATTATTGAAGATGATTTCGGCTGTGAGGGTGTTCCGGAAGATGCCGAGGCTACGGTGACGGTTGTTGTAACCGACGCTGAGGGCAAAGAACAGCGCATCAGGATGGCAGATAAGCTCTGCTATGAAAGAAATATCGAGGCGGGAGATTCCGTTATGCTCGACAAGGACGGAACGCTGAAGCAGATATACAAGATGCCGACCAAAGCAAAGAAGAAAAAATAAAGAAACGGTCTGTTGCATAGCCGAACGCAGCAGACCGTTTTTTTTGACGAAAAATCTATTGGAAATTATATTATATGTTGTTTACGTCAATTTTCCTGATAATCTTTTCAATATACGCTCCGAATCGGTCGGCGATTTTTGCCGCCGCAATTCCGACCTCTTCGTCGGAGAGCTTGCAGTCAAGCACGCCTGCCGCCATATTTGTCATAACCGAAAAGGCGAGCAGAGGCATCGAACAGTGAGCCGCCGTGAGAGCCTCCGTTACCGTGGACATTCCGACCGCATCGGCACCCAACAGTCTTGCCGCACGGATCTCAGCAGGGGTTTCAAACTGCGGACCGGGGAAAAACATATAAACTCCCTCATGAAAATTAAGCCCGCTGTTCTCGGCACATTTCAGAGCCAATTCACGTAGACTTTTTGTATACATATCGGTCACGTCAAAGAACCTCGGACCGAAGAAATCAAGATTTTTTCC
>USJJ01000126.1 GCA_900554995.1 uncultured Ruminococcus sp.
AGAATTACAATATCGGTATTATCGCCCACATAACAGCTTGTGGCGCCTAAATGTATAATAGGCTCTGCCTTTGGGCACTGCACGCCGTAAGCGTAAACGTGGGACATAACGTCGTGACGGACGAGCTTCTCACGCTCTGTTGCAACATCATAGTTGATATCCTCTGCGTGCGCTTTCAGTTCATCAACCTGCTCCTGAGTTATATTCAGTCCGAGCTCCATCTCGCTCTCGGCAAGTGCAATCCACAGCCTGCGCCATGTTTTGAACTTGAAATCGGGAGAAAAGAGATATTGCATCTCCTTGCTTGCGTAACGTGAATTAAGCGGCGTTTCATAGGTGTTTCTCATAGTCAAAAGTCCTCGATTCAAAAGTATAGATTGATTATAATACCTTTGAAGCAATGTGTCAAGCGGAGTGAAACGCACTTGACAAATATGCTATAATACAGAAAAGGAAGTGTTACAATGTCTGAAAGAAGTGAAAAGGCGGTTGAGCTTTTCAAAAGCGGCTACAACTGCTCTCAGGCGGTCTTTGCGGCATATGCCGATCTTTTCGGATTCAGCGAGGATATGGCGCTGAAGGTTTCTGCCGGTCTCGGCGGCGGAGTAGGACGCTCCCGTGAGGTCTGCGGTACGGTATCTGCGGCGGCAATGCTTATCGGCATGAAATACGGCGCAACGGACGGCAACGATTCGGAGGGCAAAAAGCTCTGCTACTACAAGGTTCAGGAGTTTATCGCCGAATTTAAAAAGGTCAATCCGTCGATTGTCTGCCGTGAGCTTCTGGGACTTTCAAAGGGCGAAAATTCTCATCCGAAGCCCGACGAAAGAACCGATCAATACTATAAAAAACGCCCCTGCGTTCAACTCGTTGAGGACAGCGCACTGGCTTTGGAAAAGATTTTATTTTAGGAGATGTTTTAAATGGGTTGCAGCGGAGATTGTTCAAGCTGTTCTTCAAACTGTGAGAAAAAGGATCTTCACGTTCCTTGTAACGAATACAGCAATGTAAAAAAGGTAATCGGAGTTGTCAGCGGCAAGGGCGGAGTCGGAAAGTCATTAGTTACCTCGATGCTCACAACCGCAATGCAGGTCAAGGGCAACGCCTGCGGAATTCTTGATGCAGACATAACGGGTCCGTCGATTCCCAAGGCTTTCGGTCTGAAAGGACCCGCAATGCAGAACGAGATGGGTCTCATTCCCGCAAAGACAAAAACGGGAATCGAGGTTATGTCGATCAATCTCCTGCTTGACAAGGAGGATCAGCCCGTCGTTTGGAGAGGTCCGGTTATTTCGGGAGTTATTCAGCAGTTCTGGAGCGAGGTTTTCTGGGGCGACGTTGATTATATGTTCGTTGATATGCCTCCGGGAACGGGTGACGTCGCATTGACGGTGTTCCAGTCGCTCCCCGTTGACGGAATTGTTATCGTCACAACACCGCAGGATCTTGTTACGATGATTGTCAAGAAAGCCGTCAATATGGCAAATATGATGAACATCCCGATCCTCGGAATCGTTGAAAATATGAGCTACCTTGAGTGCCCCGACTGCGGCAAGAAGATTTCCGTATTCGGCGAGAGCAAGCTCGACGAGGTTGCCGGGGAGATGAACATCCCCGTCCTCGCAAAAATTCCGATCAGAAGCGAAATTGCTTCGCTCGTTGATAAGGGAGCCGTTGAACTTGCCGAAATCAAAGAGCTTTATGATGCGGCGGATAAAATTAAAGATATGTTGAAATAAAAATCGGAGCTGTCGTCTATGCGGCAGCTCTTTTTCATCGGCAAAATTATTTGCTGAAATTTATTTTATATTAAGAAAAAACAATTGACAATGCAATTCGTCGGTGGTACAATAACATTGCAGTTAGCGTTAGCTAACTATAATTCAAAAATGTCCGCCGACAGCATCGACCGGTAAAGGGGTGAGCATATGTTATTTAAAAAGCTCCGCAGGACAATGGGTCTTTACAGGACACAATTTATTTCAATGATAATTATGATTGCTCTCGGCGTCGGAATTTTTGTCGGATTCAATATGGAATGGTACAGTAAAAGCGTTATTATACAGTAAAGCAAAAAGAAAGGATGATACGAATGCTAAAAATCACATTGGGAATTGACGGTATGATGTGCGGAATGTGTGAAAGCCACATAAATGACGCAATCCGCCGAAAGTTCAGGGTGAAAAAGGTTACTTCCTCCCACACGAAGAAGCAGACGGTCATCTTGACGGATAAGCCGATAGATGAGGACAAGCTCCGCAAGGTTATCGACGACACCGGCTACAAGGTTACGTCGATTGATACCGCCAAAGAAGAGGAAAAGGGCGGACTTTTCGGACTGTTCAAAAAATAAAATTTATTCGCACAGCCGCCGACATTTCGCTGAGATTTGTCGGCGGTTTTTATTGACAGCAAATGGTTTTATGTTATCATATAATCAAGGCGATACAACACAATTGTGATGTGCGAATTGCGCAGTAAGATTCTTCGGAGGTTAATTATGGCAAAGGGTTTACCAAATTCTCATAGACACATCAGAAATTTTCAGAGTCCTCTCCGATTCGGAAAGGACGGAAAATTCCGTATACTTCACCTGACGGACATTCACGAGGTCGATCCCGAGATGGACGACGATGAAAACAGACAAATCCCGCTCAACAGATCGGCTGAGACGATCAATGTTATCCGCAAATGCGTGGAGCTTGCAAAGCCCGACCTTGTCGTTTTCGGCGGCGACAACATCAGCGGCTACTGGGAAGAATTTACATACGACTATATGCGGAAAACGATCAAGAAAATCGTTGAGCCGATAGCGGAGAAAAATATTCCGCTCGCAATTGTTTTCGGAAATCACGACGCCGAGGCGGAGCCGACCTGCCCGTGCCTTGCAAAGGAAAATCAAATCAGCGTTTACTGCGAATATGATAATTTCAGGGGCACTATGAATGATGAGGACGTACACGGCTGCGGAAATTACAATCTGCCGATTCTTTCTTCGGACGGTAAGCGTATTGCGTGGAACGTTTGGTGCATTGATTCAAACGACTATGTCCGTGACGAAAAATATAATGCGATCAAGGACAAGGGCTACGGCTTTGTTTTTGACGATCAGATTGAATGGTATGAGAGAAAATCTGCCGAGCTAAGGGAAAGGAACGGCGGCAAGGCTGTTCCGTCTGTCCTCTTCCAACACATTCCCGTTTTGCAGGAATATGAAAGGCTGACCGAGGTTGCCGAGGGCACGCCCGACTCAGTCGGTCACAACGGCAGGTTTTATGTTGCCGCCGACGGGGAGCTTATTGACGGAGCTCTACGGGAGGGTCCGTGTCCGCCCGACGAGAACGACAAGCAGTTCAAAAGCTGGAAAAAGACGGGCGATATCATTGCCGCTTTCTTCGGTCACGATCACAAAAATACGTTCACGATGGACGTTGACGGTATCAAGCTCGTACAGACTCCCGGCGCAGGTTATCACACCTACGGCGACAGGCACGGCGGCAGGCTTATCGTCCTTGACGAAAACAAGCCCGATACCTGCGAAACCGAAAACATTTTCATCGACCGAATAACCGACGGAGAACTATAAAATCAGCACTGTAAGCCAATCGGTTTGCAGTGCTTTCAATTTGCATATTTAGTTTGTCGATAATCGGCTTACATCAGCCCTCTTTTTTGCGCCTTTCGAAGAAGCTTCGGCTGAATCATGGGGTACGTCCAATTGTCAATAGGCTTATCCGTAATAAGTATCTTTTCTATTTCGCTGTGAATTTCTCCGAAAGAATAGATATCGGCAACAAATAACATTCCGTAATTCACTTCACTTTCATTTGCGCTTGTCTTAACGAAAAAAAATCTACGCTTTATGCATTCTTTATGCATTGCGTAGACTTTTTCAGTGCCCTTGAAAAATAAGGCTTGCAGTTCCTTTATGGCGGAGAGCAAGGGATTTTTTCGGCGCACGCCTGTGCACCTTCGCGTCGCTTCGCTCTGCCGTGCTGCTGGCGATTGTGCTCTGTCAAGCAAGAAAAAATTCTATGCTTATTCCTTGTGATATTTATAACACAATAAAGTATTTATGAAAATAAAAACCGCAAGTCTTGAAAAATAAGGTTTGCAGTTTTCATTTATATCGGGAATACATCAGTGCTGTTTTTTTACTCATTTTTACTGTTGAGCTTTTTCAGAATTATATGATATAATGTTTTAAACGAATTAACAACAACGTACATGATATATCTGAAACGTTTTAAGCAGGGCACTTACACATGAATTACTTGGCGGTTTGCACAAAAGGCAAGCTCGATTTTTGTTAAAAACGAAGTGAGTACTTTTTGCCGTTTTATGGCTCTAATAAGTGTAAGGCAGTCTTATACAGATTAATAAGGTGACTATTATGGATAGAGGGTTAGAAGTTTATCAGCACTTTCTCGAGGGAGACGAAAAAGCATTAGATGAGTTGATTGCAATGTATCGTGATCCGCTCACGGCATTCATATGTGGATTTACAAAGGACAACGATATCGCCGAAAGCATAATGATTGATGTTTTCGTTGAATTGATACGCCATAAAGGTTTTAAAGGCAAATCAAGTCTGAAAACATATCTGTTCGCCATCGGAAGAAACAAAGCTTTGCGTCATTTAAAAAGCAACAGACGTGATTTTATATCACTTGACGAAGTGGAAAACTATATTTCAAACGATGAAATATTTACAGAGAAGTTGGTTGAGGATGAGCGTAAGGAAATGATCCACGAAGCTATGGATAAACTAAATCCCGTCTATAAAGAGGTTATTTATCTGCTTTATTTTGAGGGAATGTCATACAAAGAAGCGTCCCTTGTTTTGCGAAAAAGTTCTAAACAGATTGCAAATATTGCATATCGGGCAAAGCAGTCTTTGAAAT
>USJJ01000127.1 GCA_900554995.1 uncultured Ruminococcus sp.
CCGCCGAAACGACGGTTGCGCTTATTATAATCGTCTATTGCCTTGTCGAGATCGGCAGGAGTGAAGTCCGGCCAAAGGATGTCGGAGAACCAAAGCTCGGAATATGCCGACTGCCAGGTGAGAAAGTTCGAGAGACGGTACTCGCCGCTGGGACGAATTATAAGGTCGGGATCGCTCTGTCCTGCGGTATAGAGATGAGAGGAAATATCGTCCTCGGTGATGTCGGCCGGATCAAGCTCGCCGGCCTTGATTTTTTCGCCGAGCTGTTTGACAGCGTCGACAATTTCAAGTCTGCCGCCGTAATTGATAGCGATATTAACATCGTATTTATCGGCGTCCTTCGACTCCTCCTCTGAGGTATCAAAGAGATTGAGCAGATCCTCGGGAATACCCTCACGGTGTCCGATGAAGTGCATTCTCATGCCCTTTTGAAGATTTTCGGCTTTTCTGTCCTCGGCCTCGTGCATATATTCACGGAAAAGATCCATGAGTGACGAAACCTCCTCGGGAGGTCGCTTCCAATTCTCGGTTGAGAACGCATAAAACGTAATATATTTTATTCCGATTTCTCCGGCATAATCGCAGATCTGCTTGAACACCTTGGCGCCTGCCTTATGTCCCTCGGAACGAGGCAAGCCTCTTTGCTTTGCCCAGCGACCGTTTCCGTCCATAATTATACCGATATGCTCAGGAACATTTCTGTTTTCCATAGAACTACCTCCGTATAAATAGCTTTGAAATGTAATTAAACACATAATACAATTTTTCTTTCATTTTAATGTTTTTCAACATCAAAAACGGGATCGCCGCTTCAAAGAATTTTCTGTTCATAATTCTATAACTTCTTTTATCACTCAGTTCCTGCATACAAATGTATCTTTGCATACATACAACATCACGAAACAGAAAATACGCTGCCGTTTCTCGGTCGTAGTTCTTGTACAGCCTATATGCTTCTAAGCGGCTTTCCATCAAACTTATCTTGATTGAATCATCTGTTCTATAGATTGTGCTATTAAGATTAACAAAATATCCGTATAATGGAACATCCACATATACGTTCTTCTTTACTTTTGTCCAAAGTTTTGCGCAAAAGATCGTGTCCTCTCCAATTAGATGGTCTTCAAAAAGACCGTTTATTTTTTTCAAAAACTCTGTTTTTATAAGTTTTGTACACGCACTTGACAACACCATTTCGTTATTCAGCATATTTTCAAAATTATACAAATCAACAAACTCAGATGTTTTACATTCTCTTGCATGATACTCAAACATCCTGTAGTCTGCTTTGTCAACTCTTTCATACCCACAAGCGACCATTTCGCAATCGTTTTCCTGCATTGCTCTCAGCATAAATTCATACATCTGTGGCTGAATAAAATCATCTGAGTCTACAAAACCTATGTACTCGCCGTTTGCTCTTTCGATTCCATAATTTCTTGCAGACGAAACACCTTTACCGGTGTTTCTGTAATAAACTATTCTGGAATCCTTTTGAACATAATGCTTTATTATTTCTGTCGAATCATCTGTGCTTTTATCATCCACGCAAACAATCTCAAGGTTTTTATATGTCTGATTCAATATGCTATCCAAACATCTCGAAAGATACTTCTCCTGATTATAAACAGGTACAATGATTGATATCAAAGCGCTCATACGCGTTCTCCCTTATTAACAACAGGCAGACCGTGAAGCCTGCCTGTAAGTATTCACGATTATATTGACATAACTTCCTTTTCCTTTACAGAAGCGGCACTGTCGATTTCCTTAATAAACTCATCGGTTATCTTCTGGAGCTCGTCTTCACCGTTTTTGAGGTCGTCCTCCGTGATCTCGGATGCCTTCTGCATCTTCTTAATCTTGTCAATTGCGTCACGGCGGATAGAGCGGATGGCAACCTTTGAATCCTCTGCCATCTTTTTGATGTCCTTAACAATTTCCTTACGTCTGTCCTCGGTAAGCTGGGGGAAGGTCATACGGATAACCGAACCGTCGTTCTGAGGGTTGATGCCGATGTCGGAAGCCTGAATTGCCTTGTAAATCGGAGTGAGAGTTGACTTATCCCACGGCTGAATAACAAGAATACGAGCTTCGGAAACCGAGATCGCCGCCATCTGGTTGATCGGTGTCGGAACTCCGTAATAATCAACAAGCACCTTGTCAAGCACGCCGGGATTTGCGCGTCCGGCTCTGATTGCGGCATAGTCCTTGCCGAGAACGGAAACTGTCTTTGTCATTTTTTCTCTGGTATTGCTGTAAACTTCTTTCATAAAAAAACTCCTCACAAATATATTTTATTCTTTAACGAGTGTACCTATATTTTCGCCCTTAACGGCTCTGATAATATTCTCGGGATCCTCAAGATTGAATACGAGGATGGCGATCGAATTATCCCTGCAAAGCGACGCCGCCGTGCTGTCCATAACCTTAAGACCTTTTGCAAGCACCTCAGAATGAGTGAGCGTATCATACTTGACGGCATCGTCAAATTTATTCGGATCCTTGTCGAAAACACCGTCAACATTTGTTGCCTTGAAGATAACGTCTGCCTCAATTTCCGCCGCTCTGAGCGCAGCCGTCGTATCGGTTGAGAAGAACGGACAACCTGTGCCGCAGCCGAAAATTACGACCTCACCGTCATTAAGATGAGCGACCGCATCACGGGCAACATACTGCTCGGCAATCGGCTGCATACCGACTGCGGACATAACTCTTGCCTTTACTCCGAGTTGCTCAAGCGCCTCGCAAAGTGCAAGCGAATTCATAACCGTTGCAAGCATACCCATATTATCCGCTCTCGTGCGGTTCATAGTGCCGCTGCTTCTGCCTCTCCAAAAATTTCCGCCGCCGACAACAAGTCCGATCTGAACTCCCATATCGGCAACCTTTTTGACGTATGTACAAACGTCGGTCACCATATCAAAATCTATTCCATGTCCCTGCTCTCCGGCAAGAACCTCTCCGCTGAGCTTCAGCAAGATTCTTTTATACATTGGAATACCCCCACTACCCTGAATATCATTTATATTTTACTGTAAAACGGCTGTTCTGTAAAGTAGAAAATACAATTTTTAATGAAAAATTCAAAATTATTTTTTCAATCAATGCCGCACGAGATGCCTTAAACGTAAAAACGGATCGTTTCCACGACCCGTTGAAATCCTATTAAATTAACCGAACAGTCCGAAGGCAATGGCTCCGACTATCAGTCCTGCGATCAGAACACCCAAAGCGATCATCGGAAGCGACTTCTTGATTTTAATATCCATTATCTCGGCAACAAGCGCGCCCGTCCAACCGCCTGTGCCGGGCAACGGAATAGCAACGAGAACCAAAAGTCCCCACGTGCCGTACTTTTCAATCGTGTGTCTGTGTTTCTCGGCTTTTTTCTCCATTTTATTGACGATTTTGCCGAGCCCCTTGGACTTTTTCATCAATTCAAAAATCTTTTTCAAGAAAAGCAAAATGAAAGGAATCGGAAGCATATTGCCGAGATAGCAGATGATGAACGCCCTCATAACGTCCATATTTAAAAGTCTCGCAGCTATCAATCCGCCTCTGAGCTCCAACAC
The DNA here is from genome assembly GCA_900554995.1 of uncultured Ruminococcus sp. Taxonomy (GTDB): domain Bacteria; phylum Bacillota; class Clostridia; order Oscillospirales; family Acutalibacteraceae; genus CAG-488. Next base: position 3,576 of record USJJ01000127.1, read on the forward strand.
CGGGAGCAAGGAAATAATAAAAACCGTTAGTTCGTTTGGAATTTTATCCTGAAAAAAAGTTACTATGGACTGAATCAGTTGATCTGTCATCTTTTTACTCCGTTATAATCTTTTTATTTTTAAGATAAGCATAGGCCTTGGAAAGGATGTTGCGGTCATTGTCAAACCTCAGCTTGTTAAGTGCCTTTTCGTAGCCGAGCCAAATATAATCTTCTATCTCTTCCTTTTGAATAATCGTCTGAGTATCCTGAGTTGCGGCAAGGAAAATATTTACATTTTTCTCAACCTTGCCCTGAATTGTGTACTGACTTTTCGTAACAAAGTCAGGATGAATATTTATCCTGATACCCGTTTCCTCAAGAACCTCACGGTATGCAGTCTGAAAATCATTCTCGCCCTGCTCTACGTGACCTTTCGGAAATCCCCAGTGGGCACTCCGTCTGTTCTTGATCAGCAGGAAGCGAATCATTCCGCCGATGTTTCTGTAAACAACGGCTCCGCACGAACGCTCATAAAGACATTCAAGCGTGTGCTTCTTGTTTTTTACCGCAAAATCAATACCGTTTGCGATGTCGATGTTAATGAATCTTGTACTTTTCGGTGCAACTACCCAATCTGTTTCATTACTGCCGTCATATCTGACGATTCCAACAACTCTTCCGTCAAAACTGCGCACGGGATGATTGATTCCCATAATAAATGCGCCTTTAACAGAGGCGTTGAACTGTTTTGCTCCCTCGACCTCACCGTAATTAAGCTCATAGGTGAAGCCCTGCTCATTGCTGTAAGAGTGGATCGGATGAGTCACCTTGATACGAACATATTTACCAAGCACGTTTCTAACTCCTCCACCATACGCCGAATGCGCACGGATTTACCGCAGACGCAACAAAATACATTGTTTTTTCGTCCGCATTCAATTTACCGTTCCATTATACATACATTTTGTTTAAATTACAATAGGAAATTCAAAAAATACAAAAAAAAGAAAACAGGAGTCCGCCACGTTCAGTGCAGACCCCCGCAAATTATATTATTCCTTTTTCAAGTGCCGATTCAATAAACTCGGTAAAAATTGAATTTGACCATGCAAACCACGGACGGGTAAACCTTGTCGCATCGTCGGCACAGAAGCCCTCGTGCATATATCCGGTGTCCGCATCGGTCGAAACAAGAGTTTTGATAAGGCTCTTTATCTCCTCCGGATCGGTGGACGTAAGTCCCTGCATTGAGAGAGCTATGTGCCAGATATATCCCTCCGGTGTGTGCGGGCTTCCGACGCCCGATGCCGCCTTTCCCGTATAATAGAACGGGTTGTCGC
>USJJ01000128.1 GCA_900554995.1 uncultured Ruminococcus sp.
CGATGGTCGCCCCTACTACGTCGAAAGAAATTCCGTGTTTGAATGAATTTCTTTCTCACTTTCCGCCTAAAATCATCAATTCTACGAAGCGTAGGGTGACAAATGAGGCAAAAGCTGTTATACTCAAAGCAAGAGGTGAGGAAAATGAATGCTAAAAAGGTCGGCTCATTTATCAAAGAACAACGGCAGGAACTTGGGCTCAGCCAAAAGGAGCTTGCCGAAAAGAGCGATCAGCTTTTAAGAATTGCGGCGGAGTACGATAACTTCCGCAAGCGTTCTCAGAGAGAAAAGGACGCGCTTTACGTTGACTGCAAGGCTTCGGTCATCAAGGAGATGCTTCCCGTGGCGGACAATTTCGACAGAATTTTCGCTAATCCCGATATTACTTTTGAGGATTACAAAAAGGGCGTTGAAATGACATTCAAACAGTTTGAAAATGTTTTCAAGGATCTCAAGGTCGAGTCGTTCGGCGAGGAGGGTGAGGAGTTTGATCCGAACTTCCACAACGCCGTAATGCACTCGGAGGATGAGAATCTCGGCGAGAACGTTATCACAAATGTATTTGCAAAGGGCTACAAGATAGGCGATAAGGTAATTCGTCCGGCAATGGTAGCCGTTGCGAACTAAAAACGTAAATTATCTTAGGAGGAATATATTATGTCAAAGGTTATTGGTATTGATTTAGGTACAACAAATTCATGCGTAGCTGTTATCGAGGGCGGCGAGCCTGTTGTTATCGCTAACGCAGAGGGCGCAAGAACAACTCCGTCGGTTGTCGGCTTCGGCAAGAACGGCGAGAGAATGGTAGGACAGGTCGCAAAACGTCAGGCTATCACAAATCCCGACAGAACAGTTTCGTCAATCAAGCGTCAGATGGGTTCCGATTATAAGGTTACTATCGACGGCAAGAAATACACTCCGCAGGAAATTTCCGCAATGATTCTTCAGAAGCTCAAGACCGATGCGGAAGCATATCTCGGCGAGAAGGTTTCCGAGGCAGTTATCACAGTTCCGGCATACTTCACCGATGCACAGCGTCAGGCAACAAAGGATGCAGGACACATTGCAGGCCTTGAGGTTAAGAGAATTATTAACGAGCCGACAGCCGCAGCTCTTGCTTACGGTATTGATAAGGAAGACGATCAGAAGGTTATGGTTTATGATCTCGGCGGCGGTACATTCGATGTTTCCATCATTGAGATGGGTGACGGAGTTCAGGAGGTTCTTGCAACAGCAGGTAACAACCACCTCGGCGGCGACGACTTCGACCAGAGAGTTATGAACTGGATAATTGAAGAGTTCAAGAAGTCAAACGGCATTGACCTTCGCGGTGACAAGATGGCTATGCAGAGACTTAAGGAAGCTGCCGAAAAGGCGAAGATTGAGCTTTCGGGCGTTACATCTTCCGATATCAACCTTCCGTACATCACCGTTGACGCAACAGGTCCGAAGCACCTTGAGCTTACACTCACAAGAGCAAAGTTCAACGAGCTTACGGCAGACCTTGTTGAATCTACAATGGGTCCTGTTCGTCAGGCAATGAGTGACTCAGGCCTTTCAACTTCCGAAATCGACAAGGTACTCATGGTCGGTGGTTCTTCAAGAATCCCGGCAGTCCAGGAAGAAATCAAGAAGTTCATCGGCAAGGAGCCTTTCAAGGGCATCAACCCCGATGAGTGCGTTGCAATCGGTGCGGCTCTCCAGGCCGGTGTTATGGGCGGCGAAGTTAAGGGACTTCTTCTTCTTGACGTTACTCCGCTTTCACTCGGCATCGAGACAATGGGCGGCATCAACACAAAGATCATTGACAGAAACACGACTATCCCTGTAAAGAAGAGCCAGATATTCTCAACCGCAGTTGACAATCAGCCGTCTGTTGAGGTTCACGTTCTCCAGGGTGAAAGAGAGTTTGCAAAGGATAACAAGACTCTCGGTGTATTCCACCTTGACGGAATTATGCCGGCACGTCGCGGTGTGCCGCAGATCGAGGTTACATTCGATATAGATGCAAACGGTATCGTTCACGTTTCCGCTAAGGATCTCGGAACGAACAAGGAGCAGTCGATCTCCATCACTTCTTCAACCAATATGTCAAAGGACGACATTGAAAAGGCTGTTCACGAAGCCGAGCAGTTCGCTCAGGAGGATAAGCAGCGCCGTGAGGAGGTTGACACGAGAAACAATGCCGATCAGATGGTTTACCAGTGCGAGAAGCTTCTCTCCGAGGAAGGCGACAAGTTCGACCAGGCAGATAAGGACGCTCTTAATGCCGAGATCGAGGGCTTGAAGGAAGCTCTCAAGGGTCAGGATATCAATCTCATCAAGAACAAGCAGGAGGCTCTCCAGAAGAAGTTCTATGAGGTATCGGAGAAGATATACAAGGCTGCTCAGGGCGCACAGGGTGCGGCAGGTCAGCAGGCGGATCCGAACATGGGCGGCAATCCGGGTGCAGGTGCACAGGGAGCCGACGGTTTCTATGATGCCGACTACACAGACGTAACGGACGATGACAACAAATAATTGTCAATAAACTAATAACGGGCACGCCGTTTCGCACGGCGTTGCCCTATTTCAAGTCAGGGGCTTTAATTTATGGCTGATAAAAGAGATTACTATGAGGTTCTGGGCGTTGACAAAAACGCAAGTGCCGATGATATAAAAAAGGCTTACCGTAAAAAAGCCAAGCAGTACCATCCCGACCTGAACCCCGGCGATAAGGAAGCCGAGGCGAAGTTCAAGGAAGCTAACGAAGCATATGAGGTGCTCAGCGATGAGCAGAAAAAAGCTCGTTATGACCAATACGGTCATGCCGGAGTTGACCCGAACTTCGGTGCAGGCGGTGGCGGCTTCAACGGCGGATTCGGCGACGATTTTGATTTGGGAGACATATTCTCCAGCTTTTTCGGCGGCGCAGGCGGATTCGGCGGTGGCGGAAGACGTGCCAACCCGAACGGTCCGAGACGCGGCGAAGATCTTCAGTCGAGTGTTACTATCTCGTTTGAGGAGGCGGCAAAGGGCTGCAAACGTAAGATAAACCGTATTGAGGTCTGCCCGGATTGTAACGGCAGCGGAGCGGCGGCAGGCACCTCGCCTAAAACCTGTCCCGAGTGTCACGGTACAGGTCAGGTCACGGCTCAGCAGAGAACACCTTTCGGCGTTATTCAGACCCAGCGTGCATGTACAAAGTGCGGCGGCAAGGGCAGAATTATTGAAACTCCGTGTTCAAAGTGCCGTGGCAGAGGACGCATTACGAAGCAGAGCACGCTTGAGGTCAATATCCCTGCCGGCATTGATGACGGCCAGACCGTAGCAGTGCGCGGCCAGGGCGACAGCGGCCGCAATGGCGGCCCCGCCGGTGATCTGCGTGTGTCCGTGTTCGTCAGACCGCACCCGTTCTTTGAGCGTGACGGCTTTGATGTTTGGTGCGAGGTTCATGTAAACCTCGTTCAGGCAACCTTGGGTGATACGCTTATGGTTCCGACGCTTGACGGCAAGGTTAAATACGACATTCCCGAGGGTACACAGCCCGGCTCTGTATTCAGACTTAAGGGCAAGGGTATTCAGAATATTCGCAGCAAGGCGAGGGGAGACCAGCTTGTCAGAATTATTGTCGATATTCCGACCAAGCTCAATTCCGAGCAGCGCGAAGCTTTGCTTAAATTCAATTCGCTGATGGGCGGTTCAACCCCGACAGGCGAAGAGAAGAAAGGTTTCTTCGGTAAAAAACGTAAATAATTGTAAAACGGTATCAGGAAAAAATCCCGATACCGTTTTTTGTACTTTATCGATAAAAAACTTCTTGTATAATTTATTTGTATATGGTATTATTAATTGAACTTTAAAATCGGAGGAAAATATCAATATGAATAATATACCACGTCCGGAACATCCGAATCCGCAGTTTCAGCGCAGAGAATGGTTGAACCTCAACGGAGTTTGGAATTTTGAAATTGATAAGTCAAAGAGCGGCCTTGCTAAGAAATATTATGAGCCGCAGACAAAGCTCGAGAGAACAATCAATGTTCCGTTCTGCCCTGAAAGCGTGCTTTCGGGCGTCGAGTACAAGGATTTTATGGATGCCGTATGGTATCAGAGAGAATTTACCGTTCCCGAGAAGTATGCCGACCTCAAAGCTATTCTCCATTTCGGCGCTGTTGATTATAAGGCGACGGTTTACGTAAACGGCAAGGAGGTCGGCACGCACAAGGGCGGCTACATCTCATTTGAATTTGACATCACGGACTACCTCAACGGCGGAACAAATATACTGACGGTTTATGCCGAGGATGATACAAGAAATCCCCTCCAGCCGAGAGGAAAGCAGAGTGAGGAATACTACTCCCACGACTGTGATTACACCAGAACGACAGGTATCTGGCAGACGGTTTGGCTTGAGTTTGTTCCTGAATCAAGGATCAAGGGCATCAAGGTTTTCCCGAACGTTGAAAACTGTTCCGTTGACATTCAGGCAGAGGTTATCGGTTCGGGCAAATTCGAGGTTCTCGCACTCTATCAGGAGAGGATTATGGGTGCCGCAAGCGTTGAGACGGAGGGCGGACTGATCACGGCTCATCTCGACCTCAAGGAATCCTATCTCTGGGAGGTCGGTGATGGCAGACTTTACGATCTTGAGCTTCAATGAGGATAAGGTTGACAGCTATTTCGGCTTGCGCGACGTAAAGCTCGACGGTCAGAAATTCCTCATCAACGGAAAGTCCGTGTTCCAGCGCCTTGTTCTTGATCAGGGTTTCTATCCCGACGGAATTTATACCGCTCCGACTGAGGAGGCTATGATTAAGGACATTCAAATTTCAATTGATGTCGGATTCAACGGCGCACGTCTCCATGAGAAGATTTTTGAGCCGAGATTCCTTTACAACTGCGACAAGATGGGTT